>JANQAO010000002.1 GCA_030386295.1 Candidatus Persebacteraceae bacterium Df01
GACAGGTGGATTTAGCTGCCGGTAGCCTGCCTGCCGACAGTGAAACACCGATAGTAAAGCCGCCTGCCGGCTTTGGGCGAGATCAAATCATGAAACTGTCTTTAAACGGCAACAACCTGACCGAATTGCGTCCGCTAGCACGCTCTTTAGAAACGCAATTATTGGCATTAGGAGTGTCGTCAGTAGAAGTAACTGGGCTGCCAAAAGATGAAGTTAATATTTTGCTTGACCAACGACAGCTAGCGCAAATAGAGCTTTCGCTACGAGAAGTCGGGCAACAAATAGCACGTCAGAATGTGGATATTTCCGCAGGCAAATTACAGGGTTCGCAAAGTGGTCGCTTATTGCGTGCAGTGTCCCAGCAACGAGATATAAATGGGCTGGCTGATTTAAAAATTGTGGACGGTGCCGGTAGCCGAGTCCGTTTGGGTGACATCGCTATCATTGAGCGCAGCCAAAATGATAGCGATGTCACATTGTTGTTTAACGGCAAGCCGGCTGTTGAATTCAGTCTCGTGCAATTAGCCGGCAGCGATATCATTGCCTCAGCGGCAATTATCAATGCTTGGCTAGACGAAATTCGCCCCACTTTCCCCCCGGGTATCGGTCTGACCGCACACGATAAAGCGTATGAGCCCATTCAATCGCGCACCGAGTTGTTAATCCTAAATGGTTTAACTGGACTTTTGTTAGTTATGGCATTATTGTTTATTTTTCTTAATGCACGGGTAGCGTTGTGGGTATCTGCGGGCATCCCTGCAACTTTTATGGTGGCACTGGCAACGCTGTACGGTTTGGGTGGTTCCATCAACATGCTGAGCTTGTTTGCGTTTATCATGACAACCGGTATCGTTGTGGACGATGCCATCGTGGTAGGAGAAAATGCCCACTATCGATTGCAGCAAGGTGACCCGCCGATGCAAGCGGCAGTGCGCGGGGCACGAGAGATGCTGGTGTCGGTTTGCGCTTCTACTGGCACTACCGTAGCAGCGTTTATTCCGCTGTTTGTTGTCGGTGGCGTTATCGGCGCAATAATGTTTGATATCCCGCTGGTGGTGGTGTGTGTGCTGTTGGCATCATTGTTTGAGTGTTTTATGGTGCTGCCCGGACATCTTACCGGTGCTTTTCGAAACATGCCGGCACGCGACAATCGTTTTCGAGCTGCAATTGACCGCGGCTTTGAATATTTTCAAGAAAATTTATTTCGCCGCTGGCTGGCATTCGCTTTGCGCTATCGTTTGTGTACGATAGTCCTAGCATTTATGATGTTGGCAATAAGCGTTGCCATGCTGCTCGGCGGCGTAGTCAAATATCGTTTCTTTGACGGTGGTGAGTTGGGTAACATAGACATAAGCGCGAATTTTTCCGCTGGCACACCGGTATCTGAAGTTAAACATTTTGCCTCGCATTTAGAAGCAATGTTAAAAGAAACGGAAGCCTCCTATCCTGATGAAAAAGAGTTGCTCAAAGCACGGTCGTTGTTTTTTGCCAAAGGCGGTGAACGACGCCCATCAGGAAGTGAAACATTTAGCATGAATGTAGAAATGTCAGAGCCCGACACACGGAAAGTACGCGCTGAAGAATTTTTACGCGCATGGCGGCAACGAGTGAAAATACCTGCAGGATTGGAAACATTTGACATGCAGGAGCGACGTGGCGGTCCCCCTGGAGAAGATTTTGAAGTACAGCTAACCGGTAATAGTGCCGAAAAAATTAAAATGGCATCGCTAGAATTACAGACACAAATAGCACAACTGCAGGGGCTGTCGTTGCCACGTGATGATATGCCGTATGGTCAGCAACAGGAAATCTTTGAGCTCACGCCATTGGGCGAATCGCTGGGGCTATCAGTGGATGATGTAGCGACACAATTGCGCGATTCATTTGATGGTTATAAAGCACAAACATTTTATGAGGGCGCAGATGAAGTGGAAGTACGCGTAGTAATGACGGGTGACGATAATCCACAACAGAAACTATCCGGATTTTTAATTCGCCTGCCTTCAGGAAAATTAGCGTCACTACTGGATGTGGCACAGTTGCGTTCACGGAGAGGCTTTGATCAATTACAACGAGAAGGTACCGATACAGTAGTAAATATCAATGCAGAAGTAGATTTTGACGTGACCGACATATCCACATTGCAAAAACGGCTGAATGAAAACGAATTGCCACAACTTGCAGCTAAATACGGTGTGGGATATTCGTTTGAAGGTAGTAGCTCGGATGAACGCGAAACTGTAGCCGATATGAAAGTGGGGCTAGTTATTGCGGTCGCACTAATTTATATTATTCTAGTCGCTGTATTTGCATCATGGACCTTACCGTTAGTTGTGTTGCTAACGTTGCCGATGTCTATCACCGGCGCCATTATCGGCCACTGGCTAATGGGTTACACTATGTCCATATTGTCAGCGTTTGGTGTGCTAACGCTCAACGGTATCGTCATTAACGATTCCATTGTCTTGTTACGTGAATATCTATCCCGTCGCCGGGCGTCGCCCGACAGTGACACAGACGAATTGATTATGGGTGCCACCTGCCGCCGCTTCCGGGCAATGTTATTGACGTCTATAACGACCATTGCCGGACTGACACCTCTAATTTTTGAGCAATCCACACAAGCACAATTCTTAATACCAATGGCCATTTCTATCTGTTTTGGCCTAGGGTTTGCTACTGTGTTAATTTTAATTGTGGCACCTATATATTTGTCGTATCACGAATCAGCAGTGCGCATGTCGATGCGAGTGCGACATTGGCTATTTTCAACAGAAGGCAGGGAACAAACGCAATAAAGTTAACTCATCTCTTTTGATGACAACTCATTAACTTCATATCAAAAGCACGGATAATTCTCAAAGAAAAATAACGCCCCCATCTATCATCTTCTATATGTTTCCTACAAATCTTAACAAAAAAGAGTGTTTCAGCATAGTTGTCATTTCTCTACTCGCCGCTTATCTAATCCTTTTCAACCTTGACTACGCTCCTCTTTGGCATGATGAAGGCACTAACGCCATCATGGCACGAAATTTTCTCAATACCGGAACTTTCACCGGTTGGGATGGACGCAATTTATTTGTCGGACTAAATGGGGGCGGTGTCAATAGCAATCTCGTCATGGCTGCCTATCCGCCGTGGCCAGCTATCCCTAGCGCGTTGGGAATTGCTGTTTTTGGTCATAACGAAATAGGACTGCGTTTTTTTCACGCTTTGTTAGGCTTATTCTCATTGTTTTTCTTTTGGCGGTTACTCAAACTTGATTTTGCTAATGCTCCTCGCCTGCGAATCATCGCTTTTGCGCTTTTTGCACTATCAGCACAAGCTATTTTATTTATGCGCCAAGGACGTTATTACCCTGATGCTTTTTTCTTTTCGCTTGCTTCTTTTTATTACTACCGCTTGTACATTTCCTCCGGTGGCCGATGGCAACATCTAGCGGCCGCTGCTGGATTGACAATATTAAATTTTCTCAATCATTTCGCCATCGGCGCCTCTGTCGCTTTAGCTTTTGGTTGCTGGCACCTGCTGTACTATCGACGCCAAACGACAAAACAACAATGGCTAGCATTTGCTGTTTTTGGCTCGGCAACAGCAATTATTTGCATGCTTTATCTTTGGTTGATGGGAATTATTGGCGGCAATGAGCAGCTAGAATATGATGACGATATATATACGCTATCGTGGCTACCAAGACACTTTACTTTGTTATTTTATTATCTGCGGGATACCGTAAGATATGGTTGGTTACCACTTTGGATAACCTTGTGGCTAGCTTTTATGGTGCTTAATAAACCAAAGAAAACAAAAAAAAATCCAAAACCACGCAAAAAAAAATTATCAAATACCGACCAAATTGCTAATATTAATAACCAAATTCTACGCTGGGTAGTGCTGGCTTTCCTCAATATCATCACAGCGGCTGTAGTATCTGTACAGCCCTCAACCCACAGTCTAGCAGACTCACGTTATTTGATAGGAGCGTTGCCATTTCTAATGTTGATATCAGCTGCTTGTGTAAATTGGCTTTGGAAGCAATCTCATGGTAAATTTTACGCACCTATCTTGCTGGCAGCGCTTTTGTTTTCTAATTTACCGGGCTACCCATTTCTTGCCAAAGGTGTTTTTATTCAAAAAAAAATCAAGTGGCCGCTGCCTAGTCTAGTTTGGGAAATCCATCAACCCTACCCCACAGCCACTAAAGACGTAGCTGAATATCTAAAAAAATACGCTAACCAAGATGACGTGGTATACGTTCATCCGTGGCAAGAGCAGGTATTGCTGCATTTTTATTTAGGTGATAAATTAATTTTTTGTTGTTTGCTAGACGGCAAAGACAACTTACCAAAAAACACAATAAAAGCACTAGGAGTGCCCGTGTACAGAGAAGATATCAAGCCGACATGGTATGTTGCACATAACAAGACACCTCCCGAAGAATATGAAGAGGTTTATGCTTCAACAAGCTATTATTACCCGACGCAGCGACCAGAAATAGAATACCGTTCGTTTTCCCCTATTCCAATGGGAAATAACACGTCATTTAAAATTTACCGTCTAAAAGCAGGTGCCCAATAACTGTCGTATTCAAGTTTATAATATAAAAAGTTCGGAGAGATGGCAGAGTGGTCGATCGCGGCAGACTTGAAATCTGTTAAAGGCGTAAGTCTTTCGGGGGTTCGAATCCCTCTCTCTCCGCCACTTCGGACACTACAATAGCCTCATACAGATACTTTTTGGCATTTAAATTAATACAGAGTCTAAGATGGTTCCAACAAAGCCTATAAAGTTATGATTAAACGCTGTCCGCTCGTCTTGTTAAGTTACGGTCGAATCCGCTGATATATGTATCCTCTGGGAGAATCATAAATTGGAGTAAAAGAGCGAAATTCCAATTCAGGACGTTGTGTTGGGTAAACCCCCGTACTAGATATATAGGCTAGTTCAATACCAGAAGATTTTTTAGGTGGACTATGATTTCCAGAAATAACTATCCAATCCGGCATTACATTGTCCATATAAAGTGATTTGTTCATCTCCAAAATAACACTTTGTGGCAATTCGTCAGGCGAGTCTAACAAGCAACAAAAAATCAGTTTATCGCCTAAATAAAAATGTAACAACACTCTATCGGGTTCTGAACTAACAAAAATCAAATCATCTTGTTTGGCATGGGCGCGCAAGTATATTGAAATTTCCTCGACGGCGGTAGGATATGGATGATGAATTTCCTTTATCAAGCTTGGCAGTGTCCATTTGAGCCCTTGATCGGTCTGAGTAGAACGAAATAAAAACGGATAACCTAGTGCATTAGATAATAGTAATACTGCCAGTAGAGACATGGCTAGCCATTTTTTACGGCGCCAAAACCATTCCACACAGAAACCAATGGACAACGACAAAAAAGGCAATGCCGCTAGCAAATAACGGCTATCCGCTGCTGACGGCACGGCTACGGACTGAACTGAAATTATCGCAGCGGCAATAATATTAAGCAGAGCCAGTACTATCCAGCGCAATGCCCGTTTGTCGATACCCTCCGTAACTTGACGTAAACTAGAAGCCTCCTCATTTTCAAGCTTTCTTTTGCTCTCTCTATTATTAAAAAAAAGCCGAAAAAAAACAAAAAATATCAACCACCATACTATCCAAAACGGCAACCAACCATAGGTAACCGTATCTCTCAGATAATAACCCATTATTCTTAGGTGGCGCGGGAACCATGACGAAACATACTCACCCTCTTTCCCTAATTCGTTGCCGATAGCCCCAATAAAAAGAAGATAAAAACCACACACTGCCGCCACTATCACACCAGCAACGAATAGCCCAAGCCATTGTTGTCTAGTGGTTTGGTTACGATAATAAAGCAAATGCCAAACACCAAATGACAGTGCAGTAGATGTGCCGATAGCAAAATGATTAAGAAAATTTAATATCGTTAATCCAACAACCAATATTAAATGTCGTGGCTTTCCAACTGTTGATATATACAATCGGTAATAATAGAAAGAAGCTAATGAAAACAAAAAAGCATCGGCAAAATAACGTCCTTGACGCATAAATAAAATAACTTGTGCTGATAATGCAAAAAGTGCGAAGGCTAAAATTCGTAACCGAGGAGAAGCAAAAAAATCTAAATTCAATAATTTCCAGAAAAACAATAAAGACACTAATCCTAAAATTCCATGAAAAAAACGTACACCAATTTCATTTTCACCAAAAATCACCATACCCAACGCACTGGGAATAACAGCCCATGGCGGCTCAGGCCACGGCGAATAAAGCACGTTAAGATTTTCATTAACATTAGAATTACCAACACCTATCATATGCAAATTGCGTCCATCCCATGTAGAGAAAGTTCCGCTATTAATGAGATTTCGCGCCATAATCGCATTGACGCCCTCATCATGCCACAAGGTTACATAGTCAAGATTAAATAACGTCAAATAGACCGATAATAAAAATATGGCTGTTGCCCAAAGAATGTCTTTTTTACTTAGTGTTTTTAATAAATAACTCACAGCATATAATTCTATATTAAAAAATATTACGCTTGGAAAGCTTTTACGGACATATTTATTAGCTCACACCATAATCAGTCTGTTATATGGTATTCTCACCCACACCTCACAACCGAAAATAAATTGATAGCACTCTATATTTAATACACGAAAGCCGCTGGGCGACGGCTATTTTTCTGCTCGCCGCTTATCTAATCCTTTTCAACCTTGACTACGCTCCTCTTTCGCATGATAAAGGCACTAACGCCATCATGGCACGAAATTTTCTCAATCATTTCGCCATCGGCGCCTCTGTCGCTTTAGCTTTTGGTTGCTGGCACCTGCTGTACTATCGACGCCAAACGACAAAACAACAATGGCTAGCATTTGCTGTTTTTGGCTCGGCAGCAACACCTTACCTAAATCCGAACAAGCAGTAAATATTGACAACACTACGCTGGACAATGCTGGCTTTTCTCAACATTATCATAGCGGCAATAATATCCGTTCAAACCGCCATTAACAACAAGATAGCCGGCAGCCGTTATTTGTTGGCAGCCCTGCCATTTTTATCTTTGACCGCCGGCTTTTGTGTAGATTGGTTTTGTCGCTGGCAGCGTGGAAAATAGATTGCTGCCATTATTGGCAATATTGCTGTTGTCCAATGCACTAGGCTACTCACTAATTCTCCACTCCATATTTACTGACAAAGCTTTAAAGTGGACATTACCCAGTTTAGTAAAAGAAGTTCACCGTCCTTATCCCACTGCCGTCAAAGAAGTTTCATCATATTTACGTCATCACGCCAAACAAAATGATACTATTTATGCTTACCCATAGCGAGATCAGGTATTACTTCACTTTTATTTGGGCGACAACCTTATTTTTTGTTGTCTGCTAGATGGTACAGACAACCTGCCAGAAAATATAGTAGAGTGCTGGGCGCACGGATTTACCAAGGTGACGTGCTACCAAAATGGATAGTACCTTTTAGAAAAAACGAACGCCCTGGGGAAAATTATGATCAAGTTCTTGTATCCGACACGTTTTATTATCCGATACAGCGTCCGGAGTTGGAATATCACGCTTTTACTCCGATAATCAGCAATAGTAAACTCGCCAGAGTGTATCGGCGCATACAACCATAAAATGCCGAATTTCTCTTTACTTGCTACTTACCGCGCCATATTGGCGCACGCTTTTCGGCAAAAGCACGAGAACCTTCCTTGTTGTCTTCGGAACCATAGAGCGTATCTACTGTGACAAATTGCCGACGACCGATTTTATTCATGACTTCTTGAAAAGATTTATTTTCCGCCTCACGCACCACTTCTTTGATAGAGGCAAATACTAGCGGCGGACCGGCGGCAAGCAATTTTGCTGTTTCCCACACACGCTCATACAAAACATCACCGTTGGGAAGTAGCGCATTTACCAACCCCCAGCGATGGGCTTCCTCTGCGGACATCCAACGACCGGTTAGCAATAAATCCATCGCTACGTGGTACGGAATACGCTTAGGTAGCTTACAGGAAGCGGCATCAGCCAATGTGCCAGCACAAATTTCTGGCAAGGCAAAAGATGAATCGGTAGTTGCGTAAATCAAATCAGCCGCAAGCGCCAGTTCAAAACCGCCACCCACAGCCATTCCTTCAACAGCAGCAATCACCGGCTTATTCATTCGCGGCAATTCCTGTAAGCCAGCAAAACCGCCAACGCCATAATCACCGTCTACCGCATCACCACTGGCAGCTGCTTTTAAGTCCCAACCAGCACTAAAGAATTTTTCGCCCGTGGTGCGGATAATAGCCACTCGCAAACCATTGTCATCGCGAAACGCTTCAAATGTTTCTCCTAGCAACCGTGAAGTCGCCAAATCAATTGCATTAGCTTTGGGACGGTTTAAGGTAACTTCCAAAATTCCGTCTTCTTGACAAGTACTAACAACACTGGTCATCGTATTCATGGTGTACTCCTTTTGACAATATGCGCATCCACTGCTACAGCGCCGTGTCCAGTAGGTAACAGCAGCAGGGGATTAATTTCAATTTCTAATAGACAAGGATCTGCAGCCAGAATTTTACCTAGCTGTGCGGCAACGTGTACAGCGGCTACGATATCCGCCGCCGGACGACCACGCCATCCTTTCAATAGGACCGCCAACTGCAATTCACCGAATGCCCGTTTAATTTCACCAACGCTGATAGGTAAGATTCGCGTTTGTGTGTCAGCCAATGCTTCCGCGTACACGCCACCCGTACCCACTGTCAATATCCCCCCGTATATCGGATCACGGCGAACATTGATGAGCAATTCTGCTACCGCTCCATCAATCATTTCTTCCACCAAAAAACTGTTCCCGTCAGGCATGGCAGTAGCAACAACCTGAGCTGCCTCAGCTTGTACACCCAGTCGCACACCGCCAACTTCAGTTTTATGCGCCAACCCCAAACGCTTAATGACCACAGATTTACATCGCAGGCGCTTCGCCACTGTTGCCACCTGTTGCGGCGTTGTAGCACACAAACCGCGCGGCGTTGAAATTCCACCAGCCGCCAGCAATGTTTTAGCTTCAGCCTCATTTAACAATTTGCCACCACTCGTAGTTACTGGTGGTAACGGCCGCCAATTTTTAACACAGCGACTCGCTCCAATCACTGCTGCCACTTGCATGGCCGCCAATGCTTCATCCAGACCACACAATGGAGCAATACCGGCCTTCATCAACTGCTCCGCTCTGTCTTCTGGCATATTTTCAGGTAATGTAGACACAACGGCGCACTTACTGCCACTCGCCGCTTCCATAAAAGCCGCCGTTGGCGTATCCCAATCAAGACAATCGCAGCGGTCACCGCGTGGATAATCTAAAAGAAGCATCGTGCAATCTTGGCTACCCTCAATCACGGTTTTATAAGTCTCTCGCAACGCTTTACGGTTATGCCAAATATAGGTGTGATAATCCAACGGATTAGCAATATGTACACGCTCTCCAAGCGTTTTTTTTAGTGCTCTTTTTTGTCGCACCGAAAATGGCGAAAAATATAATTTGCGAGTAGCGGCTAAATCTGCGACATGCGCCGCCTCGCCGCCAGAACAACTCATAGATACCAGCCGTCCTCCCGCCAGCGAACCGTGTACGTGCAACAATTTTAGTGTTTCCATAAATACGCCAATGGTATCTGTTTCGGCTATACCGCAGCGGCGCAAAAAAGCTGATGACGTTTCTTTTTCTGAAGCCAGCGCTGCCGTGTGGGAAGCCGTCGCTCGCTGCGCAGCGTGGCATTTTCCAACTTTGAGGGCGACCAGTGCTACTTTTTTCTGCACCGCCAATGCCGCCATAGCGGCAAAATCGGCAGCATTATCAATGCTCTCAAGATGTAAGCCAACAGCACTAACCCGTTTGTCTTCCATCACGCTACGAGCAATATCAGTAACGTTGCACTGCGCCTGATTGCCGGCAGCGACAAGATAAGCAATGGGAAGCCCACGCCGTTGTGATGACAAATTAATTAAAATATTGGAGGACTGTCCAATAATCGCCACTCCGCGTGTCGTACGTCGTCCACCGTGTTGGTCTGGCCAAATAGGAACACCGTCCAAAAAATTAACCATGCCATAGCAGTTTGGTCCCAATAAAGGCATATCGGCAGCGGCAGCGACTAATTTGGATTGCAAAATGCCGCCACCAATCTCAGCAAAACCAGACGCAAAACAAATAACGCCGCCCGCCCCCATCGCCGACAATTCCGCCACTGCCGTCACCGCAGCATCTCGATTAATTCCTAAAAATACTGCATCCGGTGGTTCCGGCAAATTAATCAACCGATGATAACAAGCCACCCCTGCCATTTTTTTTCGGCGCGGATGCACCGGAAAAATGGCACCCGAATAGCCCATTTTTTTGCATTGAATAACAACATTTTCCGCCCACACACCCCCCAAAACAGCAATGGAGCGCGGCTGCAACAAGCGAGACAGATGCATACTATTCCAAAGGTCGGAGTAATTCACGACTGATAATATGCCGCTGAATCTCGGAAGTACCGTCCCAAATACGCTCCACCCGAGCATCGCGCCACCATTTGGCCAACGGCAGATCGTCCATCAATCCCATACCGCCATATATTTGCACTGCCTCATCGGTAACGCTAGCCAACATTTCGGAAGCTCGCAATTTTGCCGAGGCAATTTCGCGATTAGCCGGTTGTCCATTATCAAGCCTCCAGGCGGCAGCCAAAGTCAGCCAATCAGCGGCGTCTATATCAGTAATCATGTCAGCTAATTTAAAACTCACACCTTGAAACTTGCCGATAAGACGACCAAACTGTCGCCGCTCGGAAGCATAGCGCAGCGCCCAATCAAAAACGCGCCGAGCACGCCCTACACACATAGCTGCCACCGTTAGGCGCGTCGCATACAGCCACGTATTTGCCATTTCAAAGCCGCAGTGTGGCTCTCCCAGTACTCGAGTAGCAGGCAACAGGCAATCGTTAAAATGCAATACTCCGTTTTGGTAGCCGCGGTGTGACACTGATGAATACCCTGCTCGCACAGAAAAACCAGGCGTATCGCGATCCACCAAAAAACAGGTGATTTTTTTGCGCCCACCGGAAACGCTCGTTTCTTCGCCAGTTGCCACAAAGACGATAAAAAAATCAGCAATATCAGCGTGTGAGATAAAGTGCTTGCCACCGTTAACAATCCAATCTCCGTCAACATATCGTGCATGGCAAGACATACCACGCACATCGCTACCGGCATTGGGTTCGGTCATCGCCAGCGCATCTATTTTGTCACCACGCACCGCTGGCAACAGGTACCGCTCCCGCTGCTCGCCCGTACACGCTAACAAGATGTTTGACGGCCGACCAAAATACACAGTCAACCCCATGGCGCCTCGCCCCAACTCCCGCTCAAGCAGGGTGAAATCCAAATGCGATAAGCCACCGCCGCCAATTTCTACTGGCATGTTAGCAGCGTAAAAACCCAACTCCTTACACTTATTTTTGACCGCTTCTCCCATCTCACGCGACACTGTTCCAGTTTTTTCTACCGTCTCTTCTAACGGATAAATTTCCTCTTCTACAAAGCGGCGAACCGTATTAACAATTAATTCTTGTTCCGAATTCAAGCTAAATTCCATTATCGTTCTCCTAAATTGATTTTATTGCGCGCCCTATATCCGGAGGGTTTGGTAGTGCTGCATGCGCTTGCGCCAACAAGTCAGCAGCAGCCCGTACGCTAGGCAGCGGCGGGCAAGCGCGCCGAGTTTGTAAATTAACATGAATTAAAAAATGTTCGCCTGTCGCCAATGTATTACCGTTTTCATCTTTTAACTGGTGAAAAAGATGTAATTTTTTATCTGCCGCACCAAGCACTTGTGTGTGCACCACAATGCATTCGTCAATTACCGTTTCCTGCAAGTGACACAAATGCGTTTCCGCCGTGAAATAAGAATAACCGGAAGCAATGTAATCATCATCGGCACCAATGTGGCGCATCAACGCTTCAGTAGCATCACTAAAACATTCCAGATAGCGGCTTTCGTTCATGTGACCATTCATGTCTGCCCAGTGTGCCGGCACACGCCGCGACAAGGTCAATAACGGCTCTGTGCTATTATCATCCAGCTTTTGCCGGCGCTGTTTTTCCCAAGCTGCCAGCGTTTTTCCTGCGCCCCATTGATTTGCTTTGAGCGCCTGCAAAATGGCAATAAGATTATCATCACGCCGGCGCTCCAAATCGCGAATGGAATATTCGCCTGATTGCGCATCCGACTGCGCGACTATTTTTTCAATCAGCACCTCATCAAGCGGAGGAACATCCATCAACTTAGTCCATGGCCAGCGAAGACTAGGTCCGAATTGCTGCAAAAAATGCCGCATCCCAGCCTCACCACCTGCGAGACGATATGTTTCAAACAGCCCCATTTGTGCCCAACGTAAACCAAACCCATAACGAATAGCATCGTCAATATCTTGTGTGGTGGCAACATCATCATGCACTAACCACAAACCTTCACGCCACACCGCTTCCAATAACCGATCAGCGATAAATGCATCTATTTCTTTTTTGACCCGCAGCGGATACATGCCCAAAGCAGAATAAAACGCCATTGCTCGATCAATTACTGCTGGCGCCGTTCGCGCACCGTTAACCACTTCTACCAGCGGCAATAAATATACTGGATTAAATGGATGCGCCACTAGTAACCGCTCCGGACGTTGCATATCAGCCTGCAAATCACTAGGGCGTAAACCGGATGTAGAAGATGCGATAACGGCAGTTTCCGGTGCAGTGTCTTCAATTTCAGCGTATATTTTTCTTTTTGTTTTGATGTTTTCGGGTGCGGATTCAATAATCCATTTCGCATCGGCAACCGCTTCGGCGACGGAAGTAGCAACAGAAAACGTCGCTGGTACTATTGCAATACCAAGTTTGGCATAAGCTCGCTCGGCGTTTTGTAATACGTCGTGCATATGTTGCGACGCCTTCGGTGCTGGATCATACAAACACACTGACACCCCGTTTAGAAGCAACCGCGCTGCCCAGCCACCGCCAATAACACCACCGCCAATCAGTGCAACTCGTTCCATCATTGCGGTTCCTGCTTGTTGAGAATCAACCGCTCGCGCACTTCGGCAGGGTCGAGAATACGCGCTCCCATCGCAGTGAGAATCGTCACTGCACGTTCAACTAGTTGAGCATTAGAAGCTTTGACTCCTTTAGACAAATACAAATTATCTTCCAGCCCTACCCGCACATGACCACCAGCCAGCGCCATCGCCGCCACATAAGGCAACTCCATGCGACCAATGGAAAAGCCTGAATATACCCAGCCAGAAGGAATATTATTTACCATTGCCATAAGCGTATTGAGATCGTCCGGCGCCCCCCAAGGAATGCCCATGCACAGTTGCAATAACGGTGGCGCTTCTATCAAACCTTCTGCTACCAATTGTTTAGCAAAAGACAAATGACCGGTATCAAAAGCCTCCATTTCTGGCTTTATGCCCAACTCCCGCATCCGTGCAGCCATCGTGCGCAACATGTCTGGCGTATTCGTCATCACATAATCACCGTCACCAAAATTCATGGTGCCACAGTCCAGCGTGGCAATTTCGGGACGGCAGAGATCTAAATGTGCACAACGCTCTACTGCACCGACCATATCAGTAGCCGCTTGTGGTGGCAGCGGTAAATTCACCCCACCCAAAAGCAAATCTGCACCGTGACCAGCTGTTAGATTGAGTACCACATCAACATTAGCAGCGCGGATATGTTCGGTAACTTGACGGTACAAGCCCACATCACGCGCTGCTTTTCCGGTTTGTGGGTCGCGCACATGACAATGTGCAATCGCCGCGCCGGCACGGGCAGCGTCAATAGCGGCAGCGGCAATTTGCTCTGGCGTAATAGGCACATATTCTGATCTCCCCACCGTTTCGCTGGCACCAGTAACTGCACAGGTAATAAAAACTTCGTTGTTCATAATGGCGGCCCCATTTTTCTAATAAAGTGGAGGATACTTTTCTTTATTCCTTGTGTCAAGAGAAACGACAGTAAAGTTTAATAGTGCGAATACTCTATTCTTTTCTGCTCACAAAATAACCCTCATTATCAATAAAACATAATTAATTAATGCCCGTCATACTCGTTGCTGCCGTTTTTTTTCGCTCTTTTCGTACAAATAATATTAAGCGCAATTAGAATAAGGTTTTGCGGTTGCTGGCAGACACCTGTAAACCGTAGTTGAGTAAAAGGAGAATATCATGAGCAATATTTACGACGTTTTGGTTATCGGCAGTGGTCCCGGCGGCTATGTAGCGGCTATTCGTGCGGCACAGCTGGGTCTTAACACCGCCTGCGTGGACAAATGGAAAAATTCTAAAGACAAAACCGTGTACGGTGGCACCTGCCTCAACGTTGGTTGCATACCATCCAAAGCATTACTCGAATCTTCCTATAATTACGAACGTGCTACACATCATTTTGCTGCTCACGGAGTGCTTGTAGATAACGTTACCGTGGATTTGGCAGTCATGCAAAAGCGCAAAGAAAAAATTGTCAACACACTGGTTAGCGGCATTGATGGACTGTTTAAGAAAAATAAAATCACCGCGCTAAAGGGTTCCGCCACCATTGCCTCCATCGGCGATATTTGTGAAGTCACCATAACCGAAAACGGCACCACTGAAACTGTACAAGCAAAAAATTTAATCATCGCCACCGGCTCAGTACCGCGCAGTATTCCCCCTGCACCGATTGATAATAAAAATATCGTAGACAATGAAGGCGCGCTGGCTTTTGATAGCTTACCTAAAAAACTCGGAGTTATCGGTGCTGGTGTCATTGGCTTAGAGCTAGGCAGTGTTTGGAATCGGCTAGGCAGTGACGTGCGCGTTTTGGAAGCACTACCCGACTTCCTCGCTGCGGCAGATACCGACATTGCCAAAGAAGCGGGTAAATTATTTAAAAAACAAGGACTGGCAATTGAAACTGGTGCCACCGTCACTCAGGCTAAAAACACTGGCAAGCAAGTTGCCGTAAAGTGGGAAAAGAATGGCGAAACTCATAGCGAAACCTTCGACAAACTCATTGTCGCCGTAGGGCGCGCGCCATACACCGACGGCCTCAACGCCGACGGTGCTGGACTAGCAATGGAACGCGGCTTTATCACAGTAGATGAGCAATGCCGCACTCGCTTTGCCAACGTATTTGCAATTGGCGATGTGGTGCGCGGGCCGATGTTGGCACACAAAGCCGAAGATGAAGGGTCAATGGTCGCTGAACTCATCGCCGGTCAAAAACCAGAAATTGAATACGATTGTATTCCTTGGGTAATTTACACACATCCCGAAATTGCTTGGGTGGGAAAAACCGAACAGGAACTCAATGCCGCCGGCATTGACTACCGCAAAGGTGCATTCCCTTTTCTCGCTAATGGTCGCGCCCGCGGGCTGGGAGAGACCGATGGGATGGTCAAAATGCTCGCCGCTGCTGATGACGACCGCATTTTAGGCGTACACATTCTCGGTGCTGGCGCATCCGATCTCATCGCCGAAGGCGTACTAGCAATGGAAATGGGTGCAGCCAGTGAAGACATTGCTCGGACCTGTCACGCTCATCCCACACTTGCTGAGGCGTTTCGCGAAGCTGCCTTAGCAGTGGACAAGCGAGCGATTCATATATAAAAAAAGCCTGCCGGGAAATTGCGTGTGCCTGCCCTTCATTAAACCGCCATTACGAACTCATAAAACATTGATAAAACGCAACTATCATTGCGCGCCTTCTAATTATTTTTTAGAAATATTCAATACCTTGTCAGTGAATACGCCGTCAACTCCCATATCGAATAAAGCCTCTGCACGAGCAGCATCATTAACTGTATAAGCGTATACACCCAGCCCAGCTTCTTTGACAGCGGTAACATCTTGCGGCGTCAAAAAATCTGTATCACAATGAAAATGAGAAGGTTGTATCCGCGCGGCCAGCGTTCGCCAATCGTCCGGCAATTTTTCACAAGTAAATGCACGAGGAATGTGTGGTGCCTGTAACAAAGCTTCGTTAACGGCAACTTGCGAAAAACTGGAAAAAAGCACACAAACAGATGACGGTGCCTGCGACAAAGCAGCAACCGCAGCAGTAGCCGACTGCACTCCCATTCCCAGTTCAGATTTGATTTCAATTACTACCCCCAAATTTAATTCCGCAGCCATTTGTAAAGCCGACAACAAAGTCGGCACGGTTTGCTGTGCCAATTCACCACCAAAACCAGCACCAACGGCGATTGTTGACAGCACGGCAGAATCCGTTTGTGAGACCAACACATCCGCTTTGCCACAGCGCAACAAGCTTTCATCATGTGATAGTACCGCCACACCGTCTCTTGCCGGACGGACGTCCACCTCCACCCACGAAAACCCTTTTTCCACCGCGGCACGCAACCCTAATAGCGTGTTTTCCGGCGCACGAGAAGCGATTCCCCGATGACCAATACATAATGACAGCTTCATATCAATAATTTATAACGATTTTAGTCACAACGCACCACACTCATCGTTGGCTATTTCTAATCAGCAACATCGGTCAATTTTTGGTCTGACGAATAAACTGTGCTAATCCATAGCATACGAAGAGAAAAAGAGATTATGCAACATTATTCATAAAAAATCAGGAAGCGATTAGATGAAAAACAGAGTAAGATTTGTTCTGTCATTTTCGATTAACCCATGACGGCATCACAAAGTATAATATAAAAAAACTTGCCGCAGCTCAACCAATAAGTGCCCTACTTTGCTTCCAAATGGACACAAAACTGGTATACAACTCGTTGCCACTACCAGCAAAACGGCGTATAATTCCCCCTTTCAAGCGGAGAAAATCCATGTCACGAGTTTGCCAGGTTACAGGGCGCGGCGTATTGAGCGGCAACAATGTCTCTCATGCCAACAACAAAAATAAGCGGGTGTTTTTGCCCAATCTACACAAAAAGCGCTTTTGGGTACCATCCGAAAAGCGGCACGTTACGTTGCGCGTATCAGCCAAAGGTATCCGCACTATTGACAAACGCGGTATAGAAACCGTTATCAGTGATTTGCGCGCCCAAGGCGTACACCTCTAAACAACAAGGAGCATTTTCATGGCCAAAGGCATCAGAGAAAAAATTCGCTTAGTATCATCCGAAGACACCGGTCATTTTTATACCACCACCAAAAATAAACGTCTGCATCCCGAAAAAGTGGAAGTCCGCAAGTACGACCCTAAGGCACGTAAGCATACGATTTATAAAGAAGCAAAAATCAAGTAATACCCACACGGCAAAACTCAATTAGCCGCACCGATTGTATTTTTATGCGGCTATAAATCATTATTTTTAATCTAACCATCCTCTACTAATAAATTAATTTTCTATGAGCTTTAGGCTACTTTTAGCCTTAGTGAGGTTTTCGCATCGATCTCGCGCTCACCAATAGCTTGAAGTGCATTGCTGAGATTGTTTTGGATCATCACTCAACCAAATGGCAATTGGTTTCTCGGTGTGAGTGTCAGAAAATATTGCTATAGACCAATCGTCTTTTGCAGTGCTTCATTATCACTTTTTTTATCACTCCTTTCATATAAAGCACCAGCTTGCTGCCTCAAAAATTATCGGTGTTTAGAGGTGGTGTTAGACTCTGCAAGGCGTGCAACTTCGGAAAAAGCTCTGCTGCTTGGGTGAATCTCCACGCAGTCAGGGCAACGTTGCCTCTTGCCGCCGAATTTCTGCCTTACGCAAAGATATGTCATTAACGTATTGTTCCGTCCTTGAAAGAGCCAAACCTTCAACTCATTTCATAAATACAATTAATATCTATGTTGTATATGCCACAGTCAAATCAGAAGTGACTTTTCTTTGCCTATTAAAAAAATAGCAACACTACCTTAACGACAATAACAAAAGCACATCTCTACAATACATCCAGTATTGCAGAATATACGATATTTATTAAATAAGATTCTTCTTATATTGGAGAATGGCGGAGAGGGCGGGGTTCGAACCCGCGTGCCGGGTTACCCCGACCATCTGATTTCGAGTCAGCGCCGTTATGACCACTTCGGTACCTCTCCATAGACAATCTATATTAAAACATGCCTGCATCAGATGTTATTTTGGTTGTGTATCTTTGTGTTTTTTTGACAAATCTGGACGGCATTGCTGAGTCAATTTTTCTGATGCCGCTCGTTGCCACTTGTGCACTTCTGCATGGTTGCCAGATAACAGCGGAGCAGGAACAGTTAAACCCTCAAACGTTGCCGGACGAGTGTAGCACGGCGCATCCAGCAAGCCATCAGCAAAACTTTCATCCACTATCGAGTCGGCATTGCCAAGCACACCCGGACAGTGACGCAACACAGCATCCATTACCGTCATCGCCGCCGTTTCGCCGCCAGAAAGCACATAGTCGCCGACAGAAATGCAACGATCAGCAAGCGTTTCAATAACCCGTTCGTCCACACCACGATAGCGTCCACATAATAATATAAAGCCTTGCTGTGTTGCCATACGCCGGGCAACCGCATCATTAAACACGTCACCGCGCGGTGCTAGATAAATCATTTCACCAGAATTTTGCGCCTGCGCCGCACGCACAGCAGCACTAACTGGAGGTGCCATCAACACCATCCCGCTTCCGCCACCAAAAGGTCGGTCATCTACCGTGCGGTGACGGTCAGTGGCATAATCGCGCGGATTCCACAATACCGCTTCTGCAACACCGTTTTTAAAGGCTCGCCCACCAACTCCTACTTTTAAAAACGGTTCAAACAATTCTGGCAAAATGGTGACAATATCAAAGCGCATTACCAATTCCGCTTCCAATCCAACAAAATGTTACCACCCTCAATATCTACTTTTTGCACGTAAACGTCAACAAAGGGTACCAAAATTTCTTCACCATCGCCATGCTCAATGCGCAGGACATCATTGGCGCCAGTTTCCATCAGACCAGACACAGTACCCAGTTTGTCGCCTTTGTCGTCTAGTGCGGTCAGACCGACAAGATCGCACCAGTAATATTCGTTATCAACCGGCACCGGTAAGTCAGCACGGTGTACGGCAATATCGGCGTTACACCACAGCGATGCTTGTTCACGATCATCTACACCGCTGATTTTTATCATTAACCCTTTTCCGTGTGCGCGAACGCTTTCTACAGATAACAACTGCCACTCGCCGCCAGCCCGCCGCCACCAGACAGAGCACTCACTAAGAATTTTAATACTTTGGCTGCGAGTACCGCGAGCGTGCAACCAACCGTGCACGCCGTGCGGCGTGCCGAAGCGTCCAATTACAATTTTTTGTGCGGTATCAGGCGTTGCTTTGGGTGGCACGTTTGGCCTGCCGCACCAACCTTGAAACGGTCGGAGACGGCTTGGCGCCGGCTTTGGTCCAATGCTCAAAGCGCTCCATACTAATATTAATGGGTTGCGCGTTGCCAGAAGCTTGCGGATTAGAAAAACCAAGGCGCTCAACAAAACGCCCATCGCGTGGGGAAGTTTTTTCAGCCACTACGATATGATAAAAAGGACGCTTTTTCGCGCCGCCGCGCGCTAGTCGGATTGTCAGCATGGGTGTATTTTGCTCCGTGTTTGCCGTATTGTTAGCATATGTTTGGAATAAATTAAGTCGCTTATTTGCGGAAAAATTAGGGTTATTATACACCAGAGAGAGATACGCCATTCAGTCTACCCCCACAAAAAACGCCACTAATCGCTCAAACACAAAATGCTGTAATTGCGATATTTAACCCGATTTAGCCAGCTTGAACACCCTTTAAATTATCTGCCTATCCGTTGTTATCATCAAAACATAAATCATTTATATTTGAGGAGACAAGTGTGGGTGCACACAAATCTTTTTACCAACCCATCATCCGGTTAATTACATCAACCGCTATTTTTGCAGCAGGTGCTGCGGGTGCAGCTGATTTTCCGAAAAAGGCAGTAAATTACATTATTCCCTTTGGTCCAGGCGGAGAGTCCGACATTACTGCACGCCATCAACAACCGTTTTTTAAGGAGTTATTCGGCGAGGATTTAGTGATTTCTTATAAACCTGGTGGCGGCACTGTTAGATGGTCATAGCTTAACAACATGACGAACGACGGTCACACCATTATGGGTATTAACTTACCGCACATCATTATCAAACCCCAACAAAAAGACGTTGGAGTTAAAACCGAAGACATCACCGACGTCTACATGTTTCATTACACGCTATATGCTATTGTGTCAAAAACGATTCGCCTTTTCAAACTCTGAAGGATTTAACGGATTATGCCAAGGTCAACCCCAGCAAATTGATTTTTTTCTGGTTCCGGCAAAGGCACCGCCAACCACTTGCTACGACTTGGTATCCGGTGCCTTTGCCGGAACCAAATCCACACCCGCCAATGTGCTGCTGACATTGAGCTGCGTAATTGCTGGCACTTTTGTTGGCGCATTACCCAGATTAACGGCAACGATGGCAGTAGCCGTTTTAGGGCTATCGCTGGCGTCGGCACTGTCAACAAAAGATTTTCTCAAAGGGTTAATCGGCGCCTGCTTGAGTATGTTGTTAGCCGTTATTGGTGTAGCTGAAATTTCTGCCGGCGTGCGGTTGGTTTTTGGCAGCAACACACTCTTCGGCGGCATAGCAATTGTATCGGCACTTATCAGTTTATATTGCATCCCGGCACTTATGGACTTGGCATCTACACCGGCACGACACTTGCAACCCCCTCCCCCTCGAACGCGGCTACCGATTAACCGAAACTTGGCGCCTTCTTACAGCACGCGGCCGATGGGATTTGTTACGCTCATCGGTTATCGGTACAGTTGCCGAGATTTTACCCGGTGCTGGCGGTTCCATTGCGAGTTTAGTATCGTAATTCGAAGCGCGACGCAACGCTTGCTAGGCTTTGAGGAATTTTAATGAAATAATTTGGTAGTGAAAAAATTTATAAAAATTGGCCTTGGGACTGTTATCATCATCATTCTTGCTATTGCAGCTGTGGGGATGTATAAGTTTAATTATTTAGCCAGTCAGCCTGGATATGATGTCGATGGCAACAAAATCCAACTCTCAGCAGAATACACAGTTTGTGATGAAAATTTAAACCGCTACCCAAATGAGCAAGCGGCTCTAGATGCTGGGTTTGATCATTCTCAGTTTGGAGCAATCTACTGTCCGGAATAAAAAATGCATCCAAGCTGGGATGTTGATTGATTGTCGTGCCTACCGTTTTGTTGCCAATATTCCCAAGACATTGCTCGTGCCACTTATCGGTTTCCCCACGCTTATCGGCTCATTTGCCATTCGCAACGCTTTATCGGACACCCTTATTATGGTCATCCTAGGCGCCTGCGGCTGGGGAATGATGCGGCTAGGATTTTCTCCCTCGCCCACGTATTGAAATTAATATTGAGCAGTATTGCCGAACAAGGTTTTGTACAGGCGTAGACAATCGGCTCGACAACCGACAATCTCAGCGGTGTATTTTTTAATCATCCGCTGGCGCAAACCATCATTTTGCTGGTGCTCGCTATTTTTTCCTATCCGCTGTGGCATCACCGCCTGTGGCAGCAAAACAAACAAAAAATAAAAAAGCCTGTAGTTCAGTCAGCTAACACTTGGATTACCGATGTCGCTGCTGCCGCCGGCGCACTAGCTATTGCTGCACTCATGTGCTGGGATGCAACACACTACAACAATCGCGACTCTTATGTATTTCCGGTTACTGTCGCCATTGCCATGACGGTATTTTCCGTTTTGCTTGCTCGGCAAGCGATAGCGAATCGCTCAACACCCAATACGTCAAAAAATATTACAACTACTGCCGATGATGAAGCCAAGCACCGCATTGCCGTCGTACTTATGTCGGTTATCGGATTCTTACCCGCTGCTATCGCTACTGCAACAGCAACATTTATCCGCCCATCTATCAAAAACTATTGCTTGGCAGGCAGCAGTACTATTTACTGCCATTATCGCTTTTTATTTATTATTCACACATGCTTTTAATGTCTCACTACCTGAAGGGATATAGCGTACACCATTAACTACATAATTGAGTACGCGCATTGGGTTTGCTATGCTCCTGTTGTTGCCGCTGGGAAATGATAGAATGCCATCAACTTAACAAAATACTACAGCGCCGCCAATATGTTTGAAAAAATCAGCCACTGGCTGCACAACACTTTTGACAATACCGACATTAACAAGTTGCTGGTAGTGTTTGCAACGGCTTTTGTTTTCTTATGGTTTTTTTCCCGTGAAATCGCGCCTTTTCTTGGCAGTATACTGATTGCTTATCTGCTAGACGGATTAGTACAACGCTTGGAGCGGCGAGGTCTTGCGCATACTCTAGCGGTATCATTAATAGTGCTGGTTACCGTGCTGCTTGTCTGCCTGTGCTTTTATCTGTTACCAATATTTTTATTGCAATTGCGGGGAGCTGCCAATGACATGCCTAACGCTGCCATCGTTTTGACGGAATTGACGGAAACCATCAACTCCTTTTTGCCCGCCGACATGGCGTTAGATACCACAGAAATTAACAACAACATTAGCAGTCTTATCCGTGCCTCCGGCAAATTTTTATTGGACAATACGCTGGGTTTCGCTGTCAATTTATTTTCATTGTTTTTATATTTGGTATTGCTACCGCTGCTGGTATTTTTCTTGCTCAAAGACAAAAATATATTACTGGTTTCAGTAAAAAAATATTTCCCATCCTCTCCAATTTTTGGCGAACTGTGGGAAAGTGTGGACGAACAATTTGGCTCCTATGTACGCGGCAAATTAATAGAAGCACTAACTATTGGCACGCTGTCATTAGCGGCTTTTCAGTTGTTTAGTTTAAGCTATGCTTTTTCTCTGGCGATTATCGTCGGGCTATCAGTGTTTGTGCCTTTTGTTGGCGCAATCGCCGTGACTATCCCAGTAGTAGCACTCGCTTATTTACAGTTTGGAACTAGTTCCGATTTTTTCTGGATTATCGGACTATATGGCATTATTCAAACTTTTGACGGGCAAGTACTGGTACCCTTGTTGTTTTCAGAAGTAGTAAAATTACATCCAGTCGCCATTTTTGCTTCCATTATTTTTTTTGGCAATCTATGGGGAGTGTGGGGCGTGTTTTTTGCTATCCCACTGGCTTCGCTCATCAAATCGGTACTCCTCGTGATTGACGCCCGTCGAGTTGTATAGCGCTTTTCGCCCCTTATTGTTTGCCTTACCGCCGGAAACGGCGCACCGGTTGGCGATTCATTCTTTGCGTACGCGTGCCGCATTGCGACCGTTATCTTCCCCGTTGACAGTGCTACCACGACAGGTGATGGGGTTGGATTTTCCCAATCCCGTGGGACTAGCCGCTGGTTTTGACAAAGATGCCGCCGACACCGATGCCCTGGCAACACTGGGATTTGGCTTTCTTGAAGTAGGAGCCATCACACCCAAACCGCAGCTGGGCAATCCATCTCCACGATTGTTTCGACTACCGCAGGCGAGAGCATTGATTAATCGTATGGGATTTAATAATTGCGGTGCTGAAGCGGCAGCGCAACATTTATCGCACCGCCGAAACCGCTGTATCATTGGCATTAACATTGGCAAAAATGCCACCACACCGCTGGAAAACGCGCTTGATGATTATCTTTATTGCCTACGCTCTTTATATGTACAGGGAGATTTTTTTACGATTAATGTATCGTCCCCCAACACACTCGGACTCCAACAACTACAACAGAAAGATTCGTTAACTCGCCTTCTGAGCGCACTAGTCACGGAGCGAGATGCGCTGACAAAGCAACACGGCAAACGGTCGCCATTGGCAGTAAAACTATCTTCGGACTTGGATGAAACTGCATTGCAAGATGCCGCACTTGCCGTACGGGAATCTGGCGTAGACGGTGTGATTGCCACTAATACAACCAGCGAGCGCCCCGCAGCAATAAAACATTTAGCTGGTGCCAACGAAACTGGCGGGCTGTCAGGGCAACCACTGGCCGCGCGAGCAACGGCAATGATAACCTCCTTGCGTACACTGTTGCCGAAAAAAACAGCAATTATCGGTGTGGGTGGTATTTTTAGCGGTGATGATGCACGCGAAAAATTATCTGCCGGCGCCGATTTAATACAAATATATACCGGATTAATTTATGAAGGTCCTTGCCTACCCTGCCGCATTTTGGCGGAATTAAAAACACATCCACCAGCGCCCACCACATAACAAACACTACGGCACAACTTATTTAATAAATTGGATTGAACCTCGGCAAAATTAAAAACGCTGCTAGAAGTCACATTGCCGACAGGTGGACTGGGAATGTAATGTTTTTTCTTGACTTTTAGGCGTCACGCCGGCGGCGTATAATTTAACAATGGTTTCGGTCGCTAATAATTATCCTTTTGCTGATGTAGAAGCCCGTGTACAAAAGCGTTGGGAAAACTCAAACGCCTTTGCTACCGACGAAAAAACGGACGCGCCCAAATTTTATTGTTTGTGCATGTTTCCTTATCCGTCAGGACGGCTACACATGGGACACGTGCGTAATTACACCATCGGCGATATGATTGCCCGTTACCGGCGTATGTGCGGTTATAACGTGATGCAGCCTTGGGGCTGGGATGCTTTTGGTATGCCAGCAGAAAATGCCGCCATTAATAATTCCATTGCTCCCGCCATCTGGACAAAACGTAATATTGATGAAATGCGGATACAAATTAAGCGCTTTGGATTAGCCGTTGACTGGCAACGCGAATTTGCCACTTGCGATCCAGAGTACTATCGCTGGGAACAGCAATTATTTGTACGCTTATTCAAACAAGGCTTGGTGTACAAGAAAAAATCAACCGTCAATTGGGATCCGGTAGACAATACCGTACTGGCCAATGAGCAAGTAGTAGACGGTTGCGGCTGGCGTTCCGGAGTACCGGTAGAACGCCGTGAAATACCAATGTATTTTATGAAAATTACCGATTATGCCGATGAGCTATTAGAAGAAATTAATCAGTTGGAAGGCTGGCCCGAGTCGGTTAAAAGCATGCAAAAAAACTGGCTGGGACGTTCTGAAGGCGCACATATTAACTTGAAATTAACAGACGGTCAGGTGTTGCAAATATTTACCACCCGACCAGATACTATTTTTGGCGCCACATTTTGTGCAGTAGCACCAGAACATCCGTTAGCGCAGGCGGTAGCCGAAAGCAACCCCAAAATTGCCGACTTTATCTCCCGCTGTAAACGCTTGGCAGTAAGCGAAGAAGCCATTAACAAAGCTGACAAAGAAGGATTGGACACCGGTTTACGAGTGCGACACCCTTTTGTTGAGCGTGAGCTGCCTGTATATGTTGCTAATTTTATTCTTATGCAGTACGGTACCGGCGCCATTTATGGCTGTCCCGCGCACGACCAACGCGATTTAGATTTTGCACGATCAAAAAATTTGCCAGTAATTCCGGTTGTTCTACCACCCAAAATTGACGAAAAAGATTTTTGTATTGGTAACGAAGCCTGCACTACTGACGGCACAATGATTAATTCTGATTTTTTAAATGGGATGGACAGTGTGCAAGCAAAAAATCAGGTGATTGACCGATTAGCTGCTAACGGCGAGGCACGGCGCGATGTGCAATACCGCTTGCGCGACTGGGGAGTTTCACGGCAACGGTACTGGGGCTGCCCGATCCCGATAGTGTATTGTGACTCTTGTGGCGATGTTCCAGTACCGGAAAAAGATTTGCCGGTACTGCTACCACATAATGTAACCATTGACGGGCAGGGTTCGCCATTAGCAAAAATGGAGTCGTTTACCCACTGTGCTTGTCCGGCTTGCGGCAAGGCAGCTCGGCGTGAAACCGATACGCTGGACACTTTTGTAGAATCATCATGGTATTTTGCCCGATTTGCTAGCCACGATTGCGATGATGCTATGATAGACGAGCGCGCCGCGCATTGGATGCCTGTAGACCAATATATAGGCGGCATTGAACATGCCTGTTTGCATTTGCTGTATGCGCGCTTTTTTCACAAACTTATGCGCGACGCTGGTATGTATCCGACGGCAACTCGCTACAACGAACCGTTTAATAATTTACTGTGTCAAGGTATGGTTCTCAACAGTGCTTACTATCACAACAACGGCACTCAGCGACAGTGGGTGGCGCCGTCCGACGTATCATTAAAAACAGATTCCAAAGGAAAAGTTTTAGCAGCTTATGATATCAACGGTAATACATTACACAATGCCGGCAAAATCAAAATGTCCAAATCGTTTAATAATGGTGTAGACCCAGAACAAATGGTGAGTACCTATGGTGCCGATACAGCACGGCTGTTTGTGCTCTTCAATGCACCACCAGAACAATCGCTAGAGTGGTCAGACGACGGATTACGCGGCTGTGCTCGCTTTTTGGGGCGTTTATGGAACGCAGTACATGAATTACCCACTGGTAGTAACGAGCAGGCTAAAGATGAAGATACCGTTATTGCTTCAACACAGCGACGGCTACACCAACTGCTCGCTAAAGCCAACTACGACATAAATCGCTTGCATTTGAATAATATTCCGTCCGCTGCCATGTCAATGACGAATGAACTGCAAAATGCCAAAGCAGTCATTAACGACGGTACGGGGGCTTCTCTTGCTGGCGTCAAATTTTTACGAGAAGGGTATCTTCTAGTGTTACGATTACTGGCGCCGGCAGTACCACATATCACGCAAGCGTTGTGGGAATATTTAGGTAAGGATGGACTGATTGCCAATGCCGAGTGGCCACAAGCCGATCAAACTCTGCTTGCCTACGCCACACAAACATTAGTAGTACAAGTCAATGGCAAACGACGTGGCCAGATTGAAGTGCCTGCTGACGCAGGAGAAGAAGATATTACCGCTGCAGCACGCGATGTGCCAGCAGTAACTACTGACATTGCCGGCAAAGGCGCGGCACGAAAAACAATTATCGTGCCCGGACGCATTGTTAATTTTGTTATTTAGGCGCCTAAGCTTGGCAGCGGCATTATTATTGTGCGCTTGCGGCGCGCCATTAGCAATGGCGCCGGTAACATTACAAAGTGAACAACAAGTGTTACGTATTGCCGCGGAGGATAAACTTGACATTACCGAAGGAGCTCCAGTATTACACCTGCATGAAAGCATTTCTCACACTATCGAATCAACAGGCAGTGATGGTGCCGTCAGCGCATACAAAGTGCGTTATCAATTGAATTATCAACTGGCAACCAATCCGTCACGGAATCTTGTACTAGAAGAAGTCGTGCTACATGATGAATCAAAATATTTGGCTGGACGCATTGCCCGCACTGATGCCGCCAATCGATTGCGTCAACAAGCGCTGAGTCAAATACGTTATATTCTCGTCAACCAAAAGCTGTGAAAAGCGCTGACATTATCCGTGGGATAAAAACTGCACCGACAGTGAGCGTAGTGTACGGCGATGAACCACAACTCATTGAAGAATTTCGTTCCGCCGTTAAAAATGTGACTCAAGCTGCTAACGTAGAGCGCGCGGATTGGGAAACATTATCAGATTCTCCCATTATGGAAGAACGCGGTAGCAGTTTATTTGGTAACGGCTCCTGTTTGTACGACATCGTTGGTCACGGCGCACCAAGTGTTAAAGCGGCGACGGCGGTACTCAAGTTGGCGCGTCGTATGAAGCCGCCAGATATACTCATCATTGCGGCACATCATTTGGAGCGAAAACACTACAAAGCGGCATGGTTACGTGATGTATCTGCACTCGGATGCAGCGTGTGCGCCAAACGACTGAATGCCAGCGAAACGGCAATGTGGTGCCGCCATTGGGCAGAAGGATACGAGCTCAATATAGAAGAGGAAACATTGCAATGGTTGGCTTCCCACACCGAAGGTAATTTAGCCGCTGCCAAACAATGCCTACTCAAAATGCAGTTAGCCGGAGACAAACCGGATGCAGCGCAGATGGCTGATGCACTATCTGATGGAGCACGTCATAACGTATTTAACTTGATAGATGCAGCGTTGGCTGGGCACGGGCGGCGGGCATTATCTATTTTGAGTTTTTTGCTAGAGACACAGGAACCACCGCCACTGATTTTGTGGGCGACAGCCAATGCCTTACAAAGTATATTAACTGTCAAAAAAGGCGGCACGCCAGCGTGGGGACTACCAGCACAAGACATCCGTGATATTGCGCGGCGTACCAGCGAAAACGAAGTGACCTGGCTATTACGTTGTGCTGCCACCGCCGATCGCACGATTAAGGGAGTCGGAGATGGGGAAATAAAAATTCAGTTAATGAATTTAATTGTCGGACTGGCGGCATTGAGGCGCGGCATTAAAATAGGCGTTCCCAACGTGTTGTTATGAATACCGCTGCCGCCATTGCTACCGCCTCCAAAGCAGCCGCCCCACATATCGCCAAAGCTAAGACAGCCGCCAAAAATACTGCTTTACTAGCGCTGGCTGCCGAACTGCGGGCGCAAGCAAACGCCATTGTCGCAGCTAATGGCAAAGATATGGCGGCTGCCGCTAAATTGCCTACCGCACTCAAAGATCGCCTACTATTAGATGAAAATCGCATTCAAGCCATGCTCACGGGTATTGAAACGATCACTGCTCTACCCGACCCTATCGGTGAAATTAATAATATGCGCATGATGCCGTCGGGCATTCGCGTTGGGCAAATACGAGTACCATTAGGTGTAATTTTTGCCATTTATGAGTCGCGTCCCAATGTGACCGCCGACATTGCCGCACTGGCAATTAAATCCGGTAACGCTGTAATTTTACGCGGCGGCAAAGAAGCTAACCATAGCAATATTGCAATTGGCACTTGTGTGCAGGCAGCATTAAAGCATGCTGGTCTACCGCCAGATACGGTGCACGTAGTGAGTGATACCGCGAGATCATTGGTGGACAAGTTACTGGTCAGTGACGGCATTGATCTAGTTATCCCGCGCGGCGGACGCGGTTTGATTGAAACAGTTACACAAAAAGCACGGATGCCGGTACTCAAACACCTGGAGGGAAATTGTCATGTGTATGTAGATTCGCAAGCAAACATGACTCAGGCATGCGACATTGTCATCAATGCCAAAACGCGCCGCTATGGTGTGTGCGCCGCTGCCGAAAGTCTTCTCGTACACAAATCAGCAGCAGCAACGTTTTTACCGGAGATTAGTACCGAATTGCTAGAACGCGGTGTTGAATTACGCGGTTGTGATACAACTCAGAAAATCATTGGCTCAGACAAGTGTCAAACAGCAAGTGAGGATGATTGGCGAACGGAATACCTCGCACCCATCATCAGCATTAAAGTCGTTCCCTCACTGGCAGCAGCCATTACCCACATTAATCAATTCGGCTCCGGTCACACCGATACAATCGTGACTGATAGCGTGGGTGCGTGGCAGCAATTTATGCGCGAAGTGGACTCCAGCTCAGTGATGCTTAATGCGTCAACCGCCTTTGCCGATGGCGGCGAATACGGATTGGGCGCCGAAGTCGGAATTTCCACCGACAAATTCCACGCTCGCGGCCCAGTGGGTTTGCGCGGTCTAACTTGTGAAAAATATATTATCATCGGTGATGGCAGTGTCCGCGCCTAGCCTACCGTGAATATTTTAATACTCGGCTGTGGGCGAGTGGGCAGAGAGACCGCCAGGGCCTTAGTGCGAAATAATTGCAATGTGACAGTGGTTGATCGCAATCAAGAACGCTTACTAGATTTGCAAGCTTCTCACGATTTACGTACCGTCAACGGAAATGCCGCCGATCCCGCAGTATTACGCCGCGCTGATGGTGAAAACGCCGATATTGTTATCGCCGTAACCTCTATTGACGAAGTTAATTTGGTGGCTTGCCGACTGTGCTCATTACTATTTAACACTCCAAAAAAAATCGCCCGCGTGCGTAGTAGTGCCCTCAACAATGATGATATTGCAAGCAAAGATGGTTTTGACATTAGCCGCATTTTTTGTCCTGAACAAATCGTCGCCGACACAATTTGCAACACTATCAAACATCCTGGCTGTTTATCAGTGCATAAATTTTCCGACGGTCAGGCGGTATTAGCGGTAATTCGAGTATCTTCCGACGGCGACATGGCTGGCGAGACAATTAGCTCCATTCGGGCGCAAATGCCAGAAGCCGATTTTCGCGCGGTGTCCGTGTACCGCGACAACGGCATGCTCATACCCAACGGCAGCACTCGTCTATTTGTTGGCGATGAAGTGTCGGTGATGGTCGCCGAAGACGATTTAGACTCGCTGCTACCGATGTTAGCTGGAGATGGCGGTAATAGCCGCGTAATTATTGCTGGTGGCGGCGATATTGGCGCTCGTGTGGCTTCCGAAGTTGAGAAAAGCAGCAACGTTAAAGTAATTGAATTGTCACAAGAGCGCTGTCAGCACTTATCTGAACAGCTATCCAACTCATTAGTACTCAACGGCAGTGCCTCTGACGAAAGTCTGTTGCGGCAAGAAAATATTGAAGATACCGATATTTATTGCGCGCTTACTAATGACGATGAGGAAAATATTCTTTCCTCTATGCTGGCCAAGCGGTTAGGCGCTAACAAAGCAATGGCACTGGTCAATCGTCCGGCATACGTAGACATTCTTGTCCGCTTGCTGGATACGGTAGTGTCGCCTTCAGAATTATCCATCGGCGCGATTATTGCCCACATTCGTCTAGGCGATGTAGGCGTAGTACATTCCTTACATCATGGTGCTGCCGAAGCACTGGAGTTGGTCATTCATGGTGACAAAACAACTTCACCCGTTGTTGGACGAGAAATTTCGGATATTGACTGGCCGGAAAAAGTTATAGCTGGAGCAATTATTCGTGGTGAACGCATCATTGTTGCTCACGATCACACCGTGCTGCAATCCGAAGACCGCATTATCGTTTTTGCCGCTGGTGACAAGGCGGTGCGGCAAGTGCAAAAATTGTTGCAAGTGCGCGTGAGTTTTTTCTAAGTCGTCATGCGTCGCTTTCTTGCTTTGGCTGGGCGGCTGGGGCGGCTGTTTGCTTTTTTCGGCCTGCTGATGAGTCTTCCGGCGCTGGTATCATGGGCGTACGACGATGGGTTGGAATTAATATATTTAACGCGTGCAGCGGCCGTGTTTGTCGGAGGCTTAGGACTAGCGGCACTAGGGGCGCGTCACCGCCGTCGCATGACTCTGCGCGACGGTTTTTTGCTAGTAGCATTAGTCTGGATACTATTACCTGCATTGGCTACACTACCGCTGCTAGCAGCATTACCGTCACTGTCATTTGTTAATGCCTATTTTGAAAGCGCCTCAGGACTAACCGCCACCGGTGCTACAGTGCTGACAGGGTTAGATGATTTGCCTCCATCACTCAATTTTTGGCGCGCACAAATGATATGGCTTGGTGGCATGGGGTTGATTGTTTTGGTAGTAGCGGTACTACCGTTTCTCGGTGCCGGCAGTAGCGTGATGATGCAAAATGAATTACCCGGACCAATTAAAAATGAACGATTACGCCCGCAAATTACTCAAACTGCCAAATTATTATGGTTGATTTATGCCGGTTTTACTGTTCTTTGTGCGCTGGCTTATTGGCTAGCCGGCATGTCGCGGTTAGATGCCGTCATACACGCTTTTACCACGCTAGGGCTGGGCGGCTTTTCATCACACGATGCCAGCTACGGTTATTTTAATTCTCCTCTGATTGAAGGCATTGCAGTAATGTTTATGGTATTTGCCGGAATTAACTTTGCCCTACATTATTCAGCACTAAGCGCAAAAAGTACGCGACCTTACTGGTTTAATTTGGAATGTCGGGCTTATCTTCTAGTAGTGACAGTAGCGGTAACTGTAGTGATAATTTTCTTGCGCCTAAACGGTACTTATGATAATTGGGGAGACGCCCTGCGTTATGGTTTGTTTAATACCGTTTCCATCATCACCACCACCGGCTATTCCAACACCGACTACAATGCTTGGCCGCTGTTTGCGCCGCTACTGATATTAATTTTAGCCAATGTTACCTCATGCAGTGGCTCCACCGGCGGCGGCATCAAAATGATACGAACATTGGTATTGCTGTATCAAACTGAGCCAGAAAGTCGGCGACAACTACACCCACAAGCGTATTCCCAAAACAAGGCTTTTGCTACCGCACCGTCACAGCAAATCACCTCGGTACTGTTTTTTATTTTGGCGTACATTGGCACGGCGGCAGGCTTGATGTTAATTTTAGCTGCTACTGGAATGGATTTTGTAAGCGCCTTTTCGGCAGCGCTGGCAACAATCAGCAACACCGGCCCGGGACTGGGAGAAGTGGGACCGGCATCCAGCTACGCGGGATTAACACCGCTACAAACCGGACTGTGCGCTTTTTCCATGCTTATCGGACGACTTGAGTTACTATCTTTTATCGTACTATTGCGCCGCAGTTTTTGGGTTTATTAGGCACATCAAAATAATTTACCTATCCGACAAATGCGGTAGGCACGACTGGATTCGAACCAGTGACCTCTACCATGTCAAGGTAGCGCTCTAACCAACTGAGCTACGCGCCTGTGTTTTGTGACTTTGGTGCCGAGGGAGGGACTCGAACCCTCACGCTGTTACCAGCACCGGATTTTGAGTCCGGCGCGTCTACCAATTTCGCCACCTCGGCTCGGACACGATTATATCCGAATACGATGGCAGCTCCTGCACTGCCCAAGCAAAACTTTACCTCCTTGACCAACTAATTATTCAACTCACAATACTAGTTATTCAAATTAATGAAGTTCCCACAGCACTAAAATAATTGCGCATATAATGACATGATATCAAACGTAAAATGAGACAATGAATATAAAATTTAGTACGTTGCGGTGTTTAGTCGCTGTTTGTGACAATAAGTTGAATGTGACAGAAGCGGCACGTGAACTTAATACAATGCAACCGCTCGTCAGCAAAAAATTGATAGAGCTGGAAGAAGAGATGGAAAACCCACTTTTTGTCCGCAACGGCAAACGTTTTGTAAGTACTACTAAATTGTGTGACGCCTTACTCGTTGAAGCGCGCGAAATTTTACTCAAGTGTGACAACATCAAAGCACTAAGTGACAGTCATCACAACGACACAATACGTGGCGACATGCGCATCGGCACCACACACACACAAGCGCGTTATATTTTACCGGCCGTGCTGCGGCAGTTTCGCCAAGAATACGCCGATTCACGCATTGAAATTTTGCAAGGAACGCCAATTAACCTCGTCCACATGCTGGAAAACAACCAAGTGGACATGGTAATTTGCACCGAAGCAATGGAGGAAAATTCTGCACTGTTTTCGGTAACCGCCTATGCTTGGAATCGTTCAGTGGTCATGCTCAAAACACATCCACTAGTACAAGAACAAAAAATGACTCTGAAGTGCCTGACTGCTTGGCCAATAGTAACTTATGTACACGGCTTTACTGGACGCCGCGTTTTTGATGCCACTTTTCACAAGGCAGGGCTTATTCCCAACGTGGTTGTGTCGGCGGTAGATTCGGATATCATCAAAACTTATGTGCGTGAGGGCATTGGCGTCGGCATCGTTGCCAACGTTTGTTACCACGAAAAAACAGACCACGACTTGACGTGCTTCCCAGTTTCCCATATATTTCCCGACATGCAGGTACGCATTGCTTATCATCGCGAAAAAATAATCACCCATGCCATGCAACGCTTTATGGTGATTTTTCAAGAACAGGCGACATTTCTTGCACCTCAGTTGGGTGCGTACAAGCCTTTATGCACGGCAAATATTGAGTAGCAGTGTACAATAAATACTAACGCTCTCCAGATTGGTCGGAGCCTATAAAAACACTCTTGGAAATAACTGACAATGAATGACACCGTCGCTACCAATGATGCCACCAATACCGACAATTCCACCGCTGTGGAAAATCCTTTGGAGCGTCACATTACCTATTCTTTTGGCGCAGCAGAAGTAGACGCGGAAGTAGAAAAAAAATTATCACAAATGCGCAAAAAAGCGCGCATTAATGGCTTTCGTCCCGGACATGTCCCATTGAGTCACATGCGCGATCGCTGGGGAGCACAATGTCGCGAAGAAATTTTGACGGATAAGGCCGGCAGTCGCTTTCAAGAAGAAGCCGCAAAATGGGAGGAGCGTGTTGCGTCACGTCCAGCGGTAACACCAGCTACCGTTGCTGTCGCCGACAAATACAATGTGGACTGTCATTACGAAGCGTTTCCAACAATTGAAGCGCCAACACTGGATGGACGTGAGTTGCGCCAAGGAGTGCTAGAAATCGGAGAGCCCGAAATAAATCAGATGATTGAACGGCTTCGCCGCGATGCTGGACACTATCACGTCGTTGAACGAGCAGCACAAAAAAACGATCAATTACAAGTTAACCTCCAAGTTTGGCACGATGATGAATTAGTCGGAGAAAACGCTAAACGCCAATGGATTTTAGGCTCACCCATGCTGCACGGCGAAATAACCACTACCCTTTCCGGCATCGTCAAAGGTGAAACGCGCGATATTCGTATCAAACACGATGACAATCATCCCAATGAAAAAATGCGCGGCATAGAAGAACGCTTGACAGTAACCGTTGAAGAAATCAGCGAATTACATATGCCAGAACAGAACGAAGAATTTTTCTCACGTTTTGGAGTGACCGAAGGCGGCGAAGAAGCGTTTCGCCAGCTGGTAGATACACGTTTACATTCGGAAGTAAAACAGCGGCTAAATGATTACGGTCGCGAACAAACAATGAATTTGCTTATTCAAGCAACTCCCAAATTTGCGTTACCACAATCGCTAGTTAGGGCGGAAATGTCGAACATGTATCAGCAATTACAACAAAACGTCAAAAAACAAAATTTACCCATACCTCCTGATGCACTCCAAAATATTTATATGCAAGCGACACGACGAGTAACACTTGGGCTAATTATGGCTGAATGGCAACGGCGTGAAAACCAGCAAGTCACCGAAGAAGAAGTTAATGCTATTTTGGAAGAAATGGCTGATACTTACGAAGACTCACAAACGTTTAAGACCCATGCGCAGCAAAATGCTCGCTTTATGGAAGGGTTGCGACTGTCAGCGCTAGAAAAAAAGGCCGTGCAGTGGATTCAAGATCGTGTAACCGTTGTAGAAGAACCACTCACTTTGGGACAGTTACTTGGCGATGTTGAAGAAGAATCTCCCGATGATGAAAAAGTATCGTCCACTGCTGAAGCATGAGTATGAATAGAATCACGGATGAATTAACGCCGCCGTCAGGACTGTCTTATGTACCGATGGTAGTAGAACAATCCGGACGCGGTGAACGTGCTTACGATATTTATTCACGTCTACTCAAAGACCGCATTGTTTTTTTGGTGGGCCCAATTGATGATTACATGGCCAATATTATTATTGCCCAATTACTGTTTTTGGAGGCCGAAAATTCCGAAAGAGAAATTCATTTATACATTAATTCCGGCGGCGGTTTGGTAACAGCAGGGCTAGGTATTTTTGACACCTTGCGATATATTAAAAGCCCCGTATCCACCACCTGTGTGGGACAGGCGTGCAGCATGGCAGCAGTACTACTCGCCAGTGGACAAAAAGGTATGCGTCGTATGCTGCCTAATTCACGAGCTATGATTCACCAGCCACTAGGCGGCTTTTCGGGACAAGCAACCGACATCGCCATTCATTCACGTGAAATTTTATCGCTCAAAGAACGGCTTAATTGCATTTTGGCCGACTTAACCGGAAAAAGTAAAAAGCGCATTACCGCCGATACCGAGCGCGATTTTTTCTTTGCCGCTGACGAAGCTGTCACCTACGGGTTAGCGGACGAAGTGGTAACTCCCATCAGTAAAGGAAACACTCGTGAGCGAAAAAAATAAAACCTCCGAAACTGTCGCTTGTTCTTTTTGCGGGAACACCCGCAACGAAGTAGGTGTCATGGTTGCTGGCAATGATGGCGTTTATATCTGCTCTGGATGCATTGACCACTGCCGAACGGCGTTGGATGAACATCAACAACCATCGACAGATAAAAAGAAACTGCCTACGCCCAGCTCCATAAAAGCTTCTTTGGATGAGCACGTTATTGGTCAAGAATTGCCTAAAAAATCGTTGTCCGTGGCAGTATACAATCACTACAAACGGCTATTTGGCAGGCGCGTTGATCGGCAAGTAGAAATTGCCAAAACTAATATTTTATTGATTGGCGAAACCGGCAGCGGTAAAACACTGCTGGCGCAAACCCTGGCTGCTGTGTTGGACGTCCCTATCGTCATTGCTGACGCCACGACATTAACCGAAGCAGGCTATGTTGGCGAAGATGTAGAAAGCATAATCCAAAAATTGTTGCAACGTAGTGATTATGATTTAGAGCGAGCTAAGCAAGGTATTGTCTATTTGGATGAGATAGACAAAATTGCCCGCAAATCAGAAAATGCTTCTATCACTCGCGATGTCTCCGGTGAAGGCGTGCAGCAAGCATTACTCAAGCTGATTGAAGGCACCGTAGCTTCTGTGCCACCGCAAGGTGGCCGCAAACATCCGCAACAAGAATGCATTAATGTAGATACCACACACATTTTATTCATCTGCGGCGGTGCTTTTGAGGGGTTGGAAGATATAGTGCGCCAACGCACTCAACGCGGCGGCATCGGTTTTGGCGTAGAGCCTCCCGACAAGGAAAGTAAAGAAAATTTACTTTCACAAATCAATGGTGACGACCTCACACGCTACGGTTTAATCCCCGAGTTAGTGGGACGACTACCCGTGGTGTCATTGTTGCATTCGCTGAGCGAAGATGATTTGACACGCGTATTTACTGAGCCGCGCAACGCGCTGACTAGGCAGTATGAAGAAATTTTTGCTATGGAAGGAGTCGAACTAAATTTTTCTGCCGATGGCGTTGCAGCAATCGCTGCCGAAGCCAAAGCACGCCGTAATGGTGCCCGAAGCTTGCGGGGCGTGGTAGAAGAAGTATTACTGGACACTATGTACACTCTGCCCGACTGCAAAAATGTACGCCGAGTAACGGTAAATGCAGAGGCGGTGCGGACGCGAGACCCACAGATAACACGTCGTAGCCGCAAAAAAGGTTCGCTGGCTAGCGCCGCCTAAGCGATTGTCGGACGGTTTGTATGTTCTGTTACGAGAACAACGGGCATCTTTTATGAACGCGAAAATTAATAACGGTTGAATTTTGGCAAAACCTCCTTATATACGTAATATACCTATACTCCGTAGAGAACTAAAGAAAGAAACAGTTATGAATGATTTGGAATACAAAAATGCCATGCCAGTGGTTCCATTGCGCGATGTTGTTGTTTTTCCGCGCGTAGTCATGTCATTGTATGTGGGAAGGCAAATGTCGCTGGACGCGCTCAATAAGGCAATGGAAGAAGGCGGCCAAGTATTTTTGGCAACGCAAAAAGTGCCAGAAACAGATGAACCTAAAGGCGATGATCTGCATGACGTAGGGTGTGTTGCCAATGTTCTGCAAATGTTGCGCCTGCCTGACAGCACAGTGAAAGTGCTCGTAGAAGGCATTTCACGTGCCCGTGCCGTTTATATAAAACAGGAAGACAGCGACGCGCTGCTTTCCGAAATCACATTGCTGCCCACGACTAACGCCCCCGAAGAATCGGAAGCTGTTGCCGTACGTCGAGCTCTGATTGGTCAAATCACCTCATATGCTAAGGTTAATTCACGGCTGGGTGATGATCTGCTTGCAAAAATCAAAGAAATTGATGATTTAGGACGGCTGACCGACCACATCATCAGCGCTTTTCCTATCAGCTTGGAAAAACGCCAATTGCTCTTGGAAATAACCGATTTATCGGAACGCATTGACAAACTGCTAGCACATGTAGCGCGCGAAATTGAAGAACAAAAAATTGAACGCAAAATCCGTGGTCGCGTGAAAAATCAAATGGAAAAAAATCATCGCGAATATTATTTACAGGAACAAGCTCGCGCTATTCAACGCGAATTGAGTGACGACCAAAATGCGGAAATGGACAGCCTTAAAAAACGCGTAGGAAACGCCGGTATGAGCAAGCAGGCACTTGAAAAATGCGAACAGGAACTCAAAAAATTAAAATCCATGCCGCCAATGTCAGCGGAAGCTACCGTCACTCGGACTTATTTGGAAACAGTACTGGCTTTGCCGTGGAACAAACGTTCTCCAGTTGGCAATACACCGATTAAAGCACGCAAAATTCTGGACGACGACCACTATGGGCTGGATAAGATCAAAGAGCGTATTGTTGAATACTTAGCGGTACAAAAGCGAATGCCCAACGGCAAGGCGCCGATTTTATGTTTTGTCGGCCCTCCGGGAGTCGGTAAAACATCGCTGGGACGCAGTATTGCTTCGGCAACGGGACGTGTTTTTGGACGAATTTCATTGGGAGGTGTGCGCGATGAAGCCGAAATTCGTGGTCACCGTAAAACCTACGTTGGCTCAATGCCCGGCAAGGTGATTAATGCCATGACCCGCGCTGGTGTTAAAAACCCGATAATTTTGCTTGATGAAATTGACAAAATGGGCTACGACTTTCGCGGGGATCCCTCTTCAGCATTGCTGGAAGTGTTGGATCCAGAACAAAACACCTCTTTTGTTGACCACTACGTAGAAGTAGATTTTGACCTTTCCGAAGTTATGTTCATCACTACCGCCAATAATATGGATATTCCACCCGCATTGCTGGACCGGCTGGAAATTATCCGTTTATCGGGATACACCGAAGATGAACGCGTTAACATCGCACAACGGCACTTAATTCCACGTCAGTTTAAAGAAACCGGCATTGAAGAAGGCGAAGCAGTATTCAGCCGCGCCAGTGTAATAGACATCATCCGCTATTACACGCGCGAAGCAGGGGTACGTGCATTGGAACGCACTATTTCCAAAATTTGCCGCAAAATTGTGCTTCAGTCAGAGCGCGAAAAAGAGAAAAAGCGAGCCGTGCGTCAAAAACGCGTGATTCCGGCAACATTAGAAAAATATTTAGGCGTCCGCCAACATCGTTACGGCTTAACTGCCACAGACAACAAAGTAGGACAAGTAACTGGTCTGGTGTGGACCTCAGTAGGCGGTGATTTACTTTCCATTGAGTCATGTCACTTTACCGGACGGGGAAAAATAATTCGTACTGGCAAGCTTGGGCAGGTATTGCAAGAATCAGTGGACACTGCATTTTCTGCGGTACGCTCCCGTTGCGAACATTATCAAATTAAGCCAGCAACGTGGCGCGATAATGATTTTCACATTCATTTACCCGAAGGCGCGATTCCCAAAGACGGTCCCTCCGCCGGCATCGGCATCGCTACGGCAATATTGTCCACCGTAACCAACGTACCGGTACGCGCCGACACTGCGATGACGGGTGAAATTACTTTACGTGGCGAAGTGCTTCCCATTGGGGGCCTCAAAGAAAAATTGCTAGCGGCAGGACGCAGCGGCATTAAGCGCGTAATACTACCCAAAGAAAACGAAAAAGATTTATCCGAACTGGCTCCAGAGATAAAAAACAAATTTGAAATATGCTTGGTGACATGGGTTGACGAAGTATTTGAGTTGGCGCTGACAGAAAAACCCGCACTCAAAAAGAAAACTCCGGTCAAAAAACGCCGCACTCTAGTGCCGCCTATCGGAAAGTCATCAGATTTACCAAAAGTAATAACGCATTAATAAAAAAATAATCTGATATTTAACATTCGATTATTTTCATCCTTTTTATCTATTTATAGGTCGGCAAAAATTTTGCCAATTCATTTCGCATCGCTTATAATTAGCACTCAACAGTTGAAAGTGCTAATAAGGAGAATTTTTTTGAACATCGTTATCAATCCGTCTTTACCATCCGTTGTCGGCAATCTAGACGCCTATATTCGCAGTGTAAACAGTATTCCCATGCTCAGCGAACAGGAAGAACACCGTTTGGCAATTGCCTACCGAGAGCATAATGATATTCAAGCAGCCCGTCAGCTGGCACTGGCACACTTGAGGCTAGTAATCGCAACAGCACACAGCTACGCCGGTTACGGGCTGGAGCAAAGCGACTTAATTCAAGAGGGCAACATTGGTCTGCTTAAAGCGGTAAAAAAATACGACCCTTTACGCGGAGCACGGCTGTCTACTTTTGCGCTGTACTGGATTCGTGCCGAAATTCACAATTTTATTTTACGCAACTGGCGTATTGTAAAAATTGCCACAACTAAAGCCCATCGCAAGTTATTTTTTAATATGCGAAATTTGTTTAAAAAGAATAAAGATGGCTACTTGCAGGATGCTGCTGAAACAGCTCGCGAACTCGGTGTGACCGCCAAAGACATTTCCGAAATGCGTTCAAGACTGCACAACACCAATGTAGTTAGCATGAATGCTGATGAAAATTCTTCTGGAACCGAATTCACACTGGAAGCGCAAGCAGACAAAGCCGACCCAGAACGCCTACTGATAGAACAAAAAGACGGTGAAACCAATAAAGAAAATGTAACACTAGCATTAGCTGCTCTGGACGACAGAAGCCGCACAATCGTTGAGTCTCGCCATTTACGAGAAAAAGCAACTACATTACATACATTGGCCGCACAATTCAACATTTCCGCTGAACGAGTGCGTCAGTTAGAAGCTCAAGCGCTACAAAAAATGCGCCATTTTTTCCAGACTACCTAACTGGTGCACTGATGAGTGACGCACATTTGGTATTGGTGCGCCACGGACAAAGCGTTTGGAATAAACAAAACCGCTTTACTGGCTGGTACGATGCACCACTGACCGCCTGCGGCGTCAAGGAGGCACAAGCGGTTGCCGATGCACTAATCGCCCATAATATGACTTTTGACTGCGTTTTTACTTCATACTTACAACGTGCTATTCGTACTTTGTGGACAATTCAAGAAAACATGCAACTTATGTGGCTGCCGCTCACAACTGACTGGCGGTTGAATGAGCGGCATTATGGTAATTTGCAAGGATTAAACAAAATCGAAACGATTGCCAAACACGGCGAATCGCAAGTTTATTCTTGGCGACGCAGTTACCATACCTGTCCGCCGCCAACAGAAACCGCTCCCGCCAATGACAACGACCATCGTTATGCCCATGTGCCCGTACCGCAAACTGAAAGTTTGGCAGACACTTTATTGCGCGTAACTGAATGTTATAAAGAAAAAATTCTTCCTCAACTGCAAGCGCGACGAAAAGTTCTGATAGTGGCACATGGCAATTCTTTGCGAGCGCTAGTCAAGTACATTGAAAATATTCCAGAAGAAGACATCATTCATTTAGAAATTCCCACCGGTGGAGCACTAGTATATCGTGTTAATGATAAAGGTGAACCACAAGGAACCGCGACCAAACTCCTTAAATAAACCGCTTGAACACTACAGCGTTTTACTCGGAAAAACGCACCACCGCCGCACCGTACATTCAGTGCACATTGGTTTTCTAGCTTTGCAGACATAGCGACCATGCAAAATAAGCCAGTGATGCGCATTCTGCTTATACGACTTAGGAACCACTACATTAAGCTTGTCTTCCACCGCCCGAACATTTTTACCTGGAGCTAGCCCGGTTCGGTTTGCCACGCGAAAAATATGCGTATCCACAGCGATAGTAGCCTCACCAAACGCCGTGTTAAGCATGACGTTCGCTGTTTTTCGCCCTACCCCAGGAAGTGCTTCTAATTCTTCTCTAGTGCGAGGAACTGTACCATCGTACTTCACTTGTAAAATCTCTGACAATGCCATAACATACCGTGCCTTGGAGCGAAACAAGCCAATCTTGGAAATATACGAAATTAATTTTTCTTCACCCAGTACTAGCATATCCGCAGGAACATTAACCGATGCAAACAACCTCTCAGTAGCGGCGTTCACACTTTTATCTGTCGCCTGCGCCGACAATACCACAGCCACCAGCAGTTGATAATGATTGTCATAATTCAACTCAGTAGTAGGCGTTACTATGTTCCGTTTGAGCTCTTCAAAAAATCGCCGACGGGAAGCAGAACTCATCACACCACTATCCAACATTACTATTCTTGTTCAATTTTTCTACTGTAATTAATCTGGCAGAAACTCTAATTTTGTAATGGGCAATACGCCCGCACTCAACAGTTCACCAATAATTTCATTCGGAGACATCCATGACACAATATCATCGGAACCGTCAATTTTTCCGGATGAGGATGGCGCTTGCACAAAAATATTTTCTGCTAATGTGGATACGGTTATTTTTTCACAGCCACGCACACCAATAGTAGCCGTGTTAATAAAAGGATGTCCATCACGATAATATGCGTTGGCAAACTCGGCAAGATTATCCGCTACCATTGGTACCGAACGGCACTTGCCATTAACGCCTACCGCCCCATAACCATTTCTCCCGTGCGAAAATATCACAAAAGCTGCACCGTTAACTACGCCCGTTGGGCTACCGTTTTTATCTGTCGTATCATATTTAGGAATAATACGTGCTTCTAGCTTCAATTTTTCCGTTCCTGTGTGCACTAAACCAACAAGCAAATTATTCAAATCCTGCTGCGGGCAGTCAGTATTCATGCTTACAGAATTACAAATTAATGCGCCGGTTTCATGCCACGTGCCTCTATGAGAATATAAATAATCAGTGTCAGACAAAGACAACGACAATCTCGGATCAAACATATCCGCGCGGAACGTCTCATCAAAACCAAGCATACCGCTGGAAAAAGCAATATCTACCCGATAGCCAATACGATTACCCCACGGATCTGTTTGCCGGCACATTCCTAGCGTTCTCCACGGCAACAAACCTTTTGACTCTTCGCAAACCATGCTGGTTGTCAGCATAGCAGCACTTACTGTTGTTAAAGAAAAATTTTTCGTGCGGTCTTCATTACCATCATTGTCAATATCCGGACACGGCAAATAAGGTCGTCCAGCCGGAATATCATACGATACACCGTCATAATATGTTAGCGTTCGCTTTTGAGTGCGATTGACGATAGCATAAGAAACAATAGCATTTCGCGCTAAGTTCAATGTCTCATTAACTTCTTGGCGCTCCCTCAATTCAAACCGAAACTGAAATGGCTGTAAAACCGCGTCTAACAAAATACCCAAAACAACAAGAGCCAAGGCAATTTCTACAAGAAGATAACCGCGTTCCGCGTCTAACTTAACGTTAGTAATCTTTCAAGACCGGAACATCTTTAGCCGGTAATATTAATCCATCCGTTAGCACACGTACAAGTTCATCACGCGTCATCCAAGTAACAATATCATCAAAAAGATCACTGCTGTTGCTGTTGCCAATAAATAACTCTTCTGAACGGGGGGCGACAACAAAATAGCCATTTTCAAAATTATTATTGGTTGCATCTTGTAGTTGCGGGCAAAAATTGCCATTAAAATTAGGCGCTTCTATTTGCGGAAAATTAACCGCTTCATGACGTAACCCATCGGCAACAGAATAAGGTTGCACTGACAAAGTATTGTGTATCGGTTCGTTACAAATAAGCACGGAAAAAGATACGGAGGCTGCGCTTTGATTGGCAGCATAATTGACCGCGCCATGTCCATTTTTACCGTGAGAAACAATCACAAACGGCAAACCATCTGAAATATCGCCGTCAACGTACTCTCTATTCGGTGCAGAATAAGCCATCTCTTGTATCTCGCCAGCCTCCAAAATTAACGTTCTGCTAGTAGACTTTTGACACAATTCCACCGCTCTCCCATCACAGACCACAATTGGTCGCCGAGTGTTTGTGTATGATAGTTGCAACGGTGTATTCACAGTAGTAGTTACTGTACTCTCGGGTGAAATATTTGTTATCACCCGATAATTTGACTTCGTAACGAAAGTTGTAATAGTCACTCTGCGAGCATATAAAAAATCTCCATTTGCCTCCGTGGCCAATACAGTTGAACGCAAATCAAACACATCTGCCCTAGTATTTCCGTTAAACCCTACAATAGCGTTAGAAAAAGCATCATCAACTTGGTATGTATAGTGATTACCCCAATGATCAACAGGACCTCCACCTAATGTTTTCCACGGCAATATCCCGCGTGATGCAAGACAACTACCCGCAAGGAGTAAATTATTAGTTCCCTGTGTTGCCAGATTACTGTCAACGACAAGTGTTGTTGTTACGGCAAAAATATCAGCATCGGTACCAATAGCAAACGTCATTTCGTTACGGTCTTCATAACCATCACCATCAACGTCAGGGCACGGCAAATAAGGGCGTCCAGCAGGCATTTCAAAAATTCGCCCACCGCCTCCTGATATGCTTGCTGTTCGCTCTCTCGTCTGGTGGCGCGCGGCATAACCAACAACCGCATCCCGTAATTGCGCCATACGTTGCTCTTCACTTTTGTATGAATCATCTATCAGTAGTGCTTGCATAGGCACAATAACGGCCCCCAGCAAAATACCAACCACTACAATAACAATCATCATTTCTACTAGCGACAAACCTCGTTGGCGAACCATATCAAAAGAAAACATCATGGACTATCCTCCGTGCCAAAAGGCGGCAACGATGCCGCTGGTAAACTTCCTCGAGCAGTCATTCCGGCAATAATTTCTTCGGTAGATAGCCACACTACAATATCGTCAAAATCATTGCCTATGGTATTTCTAGTTAAATTTCTACTCACAAAACCGTTTATATGGCTGTTCGCAACCGACGGAACAATGCCATTGCAACTTCCTGATGAAATAGGCCACTGAGCGTTTTGCCTCTCATTATCGTTTTGCGGTGCTTCATTACAAATAAAACTCAAGGTTGTGTTTCTCACCGCACCGTAACCGTTTTTGCCATGCGACATAACTACCACCGGCAACCCATTGATTGCTAGTTGCTCCGTATCAAATACGTGATAAACACCATCTTCTAAGCCCGCAGCCAACGGTACATTCAAGGAAACTAAAACCGCTCCATTATTTGTATAATGCATTTCGCCGGCAATAACATTTGTCAGTGGCATGGCAGTATCTCCCGGGCAAGGCGAGTTAGAACATATAATTGATGGCGTACGTATTTGCTCAAAAATAACCGCCCCTAAAGTAGAAAGATGCGGAGTTGTATCCAGCTTAGGCTGAACGGGAATTAACTTGCTGTTTAGAACCGTCACTGATAGCGGGCGTGTCAACAAAGAACTATCGTCGTGCGCAGTTTCGTCAAAACCGATAAGTGCGTTAGAAAATTTGTGGCTGACTCGATAAGTGTAGCGATTTCCCCAAGGATCAACCGGAGGTGTTCCTAAAGTTTTCCATGGAACAACACCCTTAATACTCACACAATCGCCACCTAATTCCGTTTCATAGTTATCATTACTCGCATCTACAGTAAGTAAAAAAGACGACGGTAAATCTACACGGTCTTCATTGCCATCATTATCAACATCCGGACAAGGCAAGTAAGGTCGCCCAGCAGGCAAATGCCATCGCACGTCAGTGGTAGACGCTCCAACATTAATCAAATCTCGTGCCACCGTTGCATGAGAAGCGGCATAATCCATAATTGCTTCTTGGATAGACTTTATGGATTGCTTTGTTTCAGCTTGGAACGTATCCTGTTGGACATTGTAATACTTAGTAATAAGTGCAGACGAAATCATTAACATTGTCGTCAAAACAATGAAAATTTCAACCAGTGTGTATCCGCGTTGCTCTAATTTTTTTTCCATTATCTTATTCACTCAGGCAAAAAATCCAACGGAGTAACAGGAAAAACACCATGACGCAAAAGGCTACCCATCAACTGGTCGGACGACATCCAAGCGACAATATCATCAAAATTTCTTTTTTCGCCTCCCCTATTGCCGTGAACACTATCCACAAAACGAGAAAGTATCCCTCCTGCCACATCATTATTTGGGCACGGTGAATTTGTCCTACTCACCATAGAATGAGTTGGATTAAGATAGGCGTTCTCTTGCTCTTCCACAGCACCTAACAATACATCTCGGCAATTTCCGTTTCGCCCAATAGCACCATAACCGTTGCGACCGTGTGACACAATAACAAAAGGCATCCCTTCAACCACGCCATTTGGCTCCACTGTGTTATCAAAAACACGAGCTCCAATCGTGACCATAGTGGTATGTCCAGGAAGTACGACACCAGCCCACAAGTTATATATAAATCCGCATTCCTCTCTACTGGTATCAAGGCTAATGTCTGTCACCTTACAAATAATTGCTCCTGCATCGTCCTGACTGTCACGAAGCTGATATCGCCCTTCTCCGGAAGAATAATCAAGTGGTCTTCGCACATCAAAAACATCAGCCTGCGTTTTGCTGTCAAAGCCTATTAATGAACTGGAAAATGCCTCATCTACTAGATAAGTAAGTCGATTTCCCCAAGTATCAGTATCGGGAAGCCCCAGTGTCTTCCATGGCAGAGCTCCTTTCTGTTCTTGGCAAACACCACGGGTAAGCAAATCAGCGCCAAACAAAGCACTATTGGGTACATCAACTCGGTCTTCCGCACCGTCATTATCAATGTCCGGACATGGTAAATAAGGACGCCCAGCTGCCAAAACGTAATTAAAACCACCGTGGTCTTCCAATTCCCGAACTACCGTACGGTGGCGAACTGAATAAGAGACAACTGCATCTTGAGCTGCGTTCATTAGCGATTCGGTTTTTTGGTTGTTTTTATCTTCATAGTATCTTTGCAACGGTACTAAGCCTCCTCCTAACAAAAGCGCCAGCACCACCAAAGCGATAGACATTTCAACAATATTGTAACCACGCTGATTGATCACAATTGAAACTCCAGCTTGCCTCCGACCAAATAAGTGCGGTCATTGCTAACAACTCGCGATCCCACAATATCATTAACATAACGGCGACGTCCACGATAAATATAAAAACGGTCACCATCCACATTTTCACGTTCATCCAGCCATGCACATGGATGTCCTAAGCCAAAAGCAATACCAGTTGCGGTTTCATAGTTGTTTTCGGACACACCTTCACGAGTCTGGCTAATTTGGACATCGTTAATCGCATCCATACCATCTACCAAATCAATATCTCCTGCTGCACAGTTTATTGCGTCTAATGGTGTAAGACTAAAAAATGCTGCAGCCTGCACATTAGCATAACGCACATACTTTGTTGTGGTATTAGTGGTTTCACTACCTACATGCAATCGGCTACCAGCGGGAATAATAAGAGCAGGCCGTACCACGGTTATTCCAATACCAGTAATGTCCAAAAGTTCTGCACTAGTACGGTATTGAGCGAGCACGCTCGTTACGTTAAGCTGCTCAAAGAACGCTCCTCCGAAATAAGTTCCCATTACCGGATTAACAATCGTATCTTTCGGTAAGGATGTTAACTTGCCAAATTGATCTTCCAACGAAGCACCCTCATGCAACCGTAGCCAAGCATTAGTATAAGCCGATGCAGTAGAATATGGATCTTCAGCTGGTGCTGTTTCAGAACGGCTAAACGGTAACACATAGCGTTCTCCAACGTTGAGCGTACGGTAACCATCGTTTTGTGGTGTCACAACAAGCGTAGAGTTGCTTAGCGTAACAGACAATCCTACACCATGCAAAGCGACATATGGATGGATAGATTCCCAAGATGTTGCATCCAAATTGAGTACCGTCGCCTGTGAATTGACAGGAAATTGAAACATGCCAAGCCCTGTGTTTGGATAGGGCGCCCACTGAGAATGCTGCCGTAAGGGCAGAGAGTTCATTGGTGAGATATCAATTTTGTGCGCGATACGCAATGCCTCAAACTCATTGCCGTCAGTATCCAGCGCCACACCTACCGGCTCAAAAGGATCCGTAACATTCGCTCTGGACACGCCCATGCGTAAGAAATGGCTACCAGCCGTACTCCAGCGATAAGACAGCGGATTACCCAATTCTAAATCAAAGTTACTGTCTACAGATGGCTTAATAAAACCAGTGGGAAAAGGATCCGCACCTGACAGTCCAGTAGCAACACCATAATTATTTCCAGCATCAAATACATCACGCACACCACTGTAATATTCTCTAGCTAATCGCTCACCGTCAGCGTCAAGCAATATACCACGAGCAAATGTTCCATCATAACGAGACACAGCATTAACCGTTGCCGTAACCTCAACAACTGTCGCTTTTATACTTACGTCAACATAAATAGTTGGTGTAACAAAGCGCAAGTCAGCGATTCTTTCTTCAGGGAAATTGACTACTTCTACCACACAGTTCCCTACCGTCAGCGTTGCCGGAGCATAGTTAAAATCCCAGTCACGTATGTAAGTGTCATCACGATAAACGCGAATCGGAGATGGTGCTGAAGCGGGACTGACGTCAATTCCTGCTAATGCACCACCCGGAATGTGCAATTGTGTACTTACCGGTATCTCTGCCGCTGGAATAATAAGATTACGGAGTGGAAAAATTATGCTACCCGCATAAATGGTAATCACACTACCATTTACGTCCACCACTTCTCCTTGAGGTTCTGGATAGACAAAATATACATCTTCTGCAGCTGCTCCAGAAAGCGACAGATTCACTGCATCAAAAGCGATAATACCTCCCACCACTGGTATCCAATCGGGAGAATTATACATTTCTGGGCAATCACCCGTTCCGCTACAGTCACCTGTTTGTGATGTATATATGTCACGCAACTCATCATATCCAAAAATATCCGTCATTAATTTTGACCGCTGAGCATAAAGATCAGCGACAGCTTGCCTGCTTGCAGCACCGAAAGGAGGAACAATAGCGCCAACGCCTTCAATATTAAAATCATTACCCCACGACAACGTTTGTACCAAACCCGGCACATTGTCTGTGTTGTAGCGCCTATCCATAAAAAACAATAAATCTGAGTCATAGGAGGTCGTCACATTAGTATTTACATTGATCATTGATGAAAGCGTGGAAGGTACATTAAGATAATCAGATGCGACTGTCAAAGAAACCGGTGTAGATACCGCATGAGATCGTGTAGTTAAAATAAATATACCACCCGCGCCAGCTCCATCCACTGCTGGTGTCGCTAGGCGCAAGGTAAGTGTAGCGGTTAGTCTATTCTCATAAGCGTCCAGCCTAGCACGAAAATCTTGCAAGTTCCAAGAAGTTTGTATCGGCACGTCGTCAGCGATAATTGGCACTGGTGGCAAGTTAAACGCAACCATCTGTTGAGTAGCTGCAGTGCTGGAAGCACATCCAGCTAAACTAGAATCAAACCCATCAATAAAAGAATTTTCTTGCGCATTCGTATCAACAACACGACGTGACACTACCCACATATCTTCGCTATCTGTCTTAGCACCATAAGCCGGATCGCTGAAGCCGGCAAAAGGATGATTTCTATCATTCCAGCGAATACCACCTTGATATGGTGTGGAAGTTGATGGTGCAGTTGTAAGTGTAACCTGGGGCCTCCACATAGCAATAGTTGCTTCTATTTCACCGGTATCCAAATTACGCACTCGGATAGAGACAGATATAGCATTTGTCACATTTGATGTCACAGGCAAGCCTAAATCGGCAAATAATTGGGTAACAAAACCCTCTTGGTAAATATTTGGCGTTCCTGTTCTAAAATCAATGTTGACATTAATAATATTTGGTGCGGCAGCATTACCTAAAATTTGCTGGAGGCCACCGAAAGCACTTTCTCCATCCATCCCTTCAGCGCGTTCCAAACCACTTCCCCAAAAGTTAAGTGCCGTTACGGTTGGATGAATGCGTAATTCAATATTAGGTTCCGGATATGTCCGTCCATCAGGTGAGGTATAGATATTCATAATATTAGTGTTGCGCGAAAATGCCATATTGACGCCACCAGCAGGCACATAACCTTGCCATAAATATCCCATATTCATAATAAGATTCGTATTGATAGGATCGACTTCTATTACAGGAGTTTCACTGGAAAAAGGCTGACTAGACGGCGCTGTTAATGTAAGCGTATTACCCACATTAGAGTAAAACTGGGTGCCACCCAAAAAATCGATATTTTGCACATCAGCTCCTAATCCTGCTGCTACAGCATAATTAGCAGCAGATTTGTTTGCTAGCACAAAGTTATTCAGTGAGACCGCCACCAAATCACTTCTGCCCACACCGACATATCCCTGCGTTGACGAATCAACGCCAAACACTTTTTCCCCACCACGCGCACCGACCAATTGCGCGCCCAATCCTAAAGTCATATTAGTATTAATCGAAATTGATACACCATAAGCATCATCATAACGATCTCCTACATAACCACCCGGATGCACTGTCAACGCACCATCAATATCTACATAAGACAATTGATTTGTATCCGCCGACAATCTGGATACCGCATCTGCAAAATAAGCACGTATAACTGTGTTACGAGTGCCTGCGACGGCGCTTACTACTAATTCACTGTCACTATGTCTACCAAAATTTATTGGAGTAGCTAATCCATTTTGATACCCCATCACACTACCGTCAACGCTAATAATAATGGCGTTAAGCGAATAGGCAGCACCCGCTCCATCGATAAGACTTGTTTCGTCAACTGTTATGAACACTCCCGGCGAATCCACAGTTAATAAAACCGCTCCCGGTGCAACAATGTCTTCTTCTAGAATAATAGATTCTCCTTCAGGGACATCAAACACCAATCCTTCATTATCGCCTTGAGCACAATCAACACCGGCTGAAGAATATTTTCGACATTCTGCCGCCACCGCATAAACCATCGGAAAATCACGCACCAGTTCAGAACTAGCTACAGGAAGCATTCCAGCGACAAAACTACGCTCCGCTCGTACCGCCATTTCTCCAAACAAATCTAACCTTGCAAAAGCGGGAACCTCTGCCAATAAGCTTTCGCCGTCATCTTTGACCAAATTACCAGAACCAGACATAAACACCATCGGAGACAAATCACCCAACATCTGCTCTCTATTGACAAAAGCAAAAGAGCCGTTATTGCCTCCCAATCGCAATAAAGCCGGTCCAACAGCATTATTACCGCCCACTACTGCGGTTTTTCCACTAGGAATAACGGCTACTGCATTCGCCGGCAACACCGCCGAATCACGATCATGGTATTCTGCGCCAGTAGCAGGATTACGATTCAAATCATCTGAAAGAAAATCTATCTTGCTCCCTGGTGGTATTACAATAAACGTTCCACTCGGCAAATCTACCAGCGTACTGGGTAAATTAAGGTTATCTGCTGGATTAGCCACAATAAAGTTTGATATAACGATATTACCAACTGCAGCAGCCGCAAAATTAGAATACGACACATAATGCACAGACACACTAACAGGAGCTTGCGACAAAATATTATTGGACGAGACGGGAAGGGATGGAGCAATCCGTAAAGTTGCCTCTTCCGCCAAATAAATGTGCATGGGGCTTCCTGAAACCACTTTTGCGTCTTCAGATACTCGCTGCACTCGCTGCACTCCGTATGGGCCATGAACAACATTGTTTAATAAATCAACAATACTACCGGCGTGTATAGTCATGTAAGCACCGCTTGTCATTTGGACATACATATCGGCATCTGGGAACAAGGCAAAATGTCGCTGAAAAGCACCATGGATTGTCGTTGCCGCTTCTCCCACCGTATTATTTCGATTTAAATCCAAAACGAAAGGACTACTAAGTACAGGAACGGCAATTTCACCGCTAGCGACTGACAGATTATAAATACCGGAAATACCATGATCATAAACAATTGTTTCTTCTGGCAAAATAAACTCTTGAGCGGGGGCCACACCCAAAGTAATTCTCGTAACGTCAGGCAACATAAAATGAGTGTCTTCACTCAAATCAACCGTAACAGAATAGCTTGGCAATATTTGTATTGAGGAAAGCCCCGCTAGCAAATTAACTCCTAAAGTGATATTGGTTTGCAAACTATCGAAGGAAGCAGCGGTAGCTCCAGCAGCACTACTACCACCGTAGACAATCCCCTCCGCGGCGCGGGCAAGAAAGCCAGCTCGAGTCCGAGTTTGTGATAACAATACCATATTTTCTTCCAATTCGATTCGAGATGGATCTAAAAACTTACCGCTAAAGGGTTGTAAAAGCGCATTTGCAGGATAAGAAATATTGTCTCCAGTACTAGCGACATGAGCAAGCACATTTCCGCGCAGCTCTATGTCAAACAATGCTTGTTTGTCACTAAATGCCGCACCTCGTGCAAGCACGGGGCGCACACCGACAAAACGAACAAAACCGCCATTATGTAAAGTTATTAGAGCGTCAGGAACAGCACTTGACACGGATTCGCCGCTGGGTAACACGGCATTTGCCGGAATATCAACACGCATGACAGCACCTATAGGCATTAAGGCTACAGCGTCATCTGGAAAAACAAAATCTAGTCCAATATCAATAACGGCATTTACTGGATAAATAATTTTTGAGGCACTTGGCAGAAAGAACTCTGTTTCGCTTCTAATAGCAAGCGGTGTGGGAATAGCGAACGGTGCCGCTGGCATATTAGCCTCAACCGGCAACCCTGGAGGAGGGAAAGGTTGCAGCACTAAGTCTTGAGATGGGTATAAAGTCATATCCATCGCCAATTGTGATACCCCACCCTCAGCAAGCGTTAAAGTAAGAATCGTATCTAAATACTCTACATTAGGTTCGTTGTTTATCGGCAAAAAGCCATCATTACCAGCTGCCACCGGCGTCCCCGCTGGAACTGCGCTTGTGATAAAAAAGTTACTCCGCACATCAACGGATACCAACACACCACCCGAACGTGGGCGCAATATCACAGGCTTTTCTGAAACGTCTGCAATATTCCAATTTCCTGTATTAGCATCATATTGACCATTAAAAGAAAAATCTTCAGGCAATTCTAATTCCACTTCCAACGCATCTACCGCCACTTGAGTTCCTGCTGGCAACAACACATTGACTCCTTGTGGCGGCGTCATCGTTACCGTTTGATTGTTAAACGCGACAACGCTAACCAGAACACTGTCTACAACATACCCCCAGGCAGGTTCAGCCAAAGCCGCAAATAAAATTCCGCCGCTAGGTGTCACACTATTAACAGGTAAAGAAAAATCTTGCACATTGGAATAGTCGGCTTGCGGAATTACATTACCTACTCCCGGCACACCTTGTGCTAGGTCAGCTACACCAAAAAGCGAACCCAAATGAGGATAATGCCCAGCAGCCTCTAGCGCATCCCGCTGCGCTGGTAACAGCGGCGTGTAACTAAGAGCAGTATCCATATCGGCCAATACCACATTAAAAGGAGGAGCTATTAACGGTGGCGACACATCAATCGATAAACTAATATTACTAGGCAACAAATACACGGGCGGCAAATTTTGCGCCAGCATTTCTATAGTTACACCTTGGCCTTCACGAATATCAGCCACTTGTAAGCCAGCATCAACCGTAACTGTCGTTTCTGTTGCCGACGCTACAATAGTGTTGGTAAGCACAATCCCGCGCCTTGGCACGCCAGCTGCTCGAAACCGAGATTCGGCTGTCACTTCATCAAAAACAGAAGGCTCCGGTAAATAACCATGACGGTTTAAGTATCCCTCCAGCATATCTTGAACACCCAAAAAGCCATTTTCACCACCTGTTCGACTGTAGATACCTCGCGTATTACTTTCATCTGTAAGCAGCGCAAATCCCTCACCGCCAGGCGATACCATATCTTCAACAGTTATATAAGATATTTTGTCATCACTGGCATCAGAGGAGACACTAACACTTACTACACCATCAACTGTTAATCTTAAATACGTACTCTCTTCTAAATAAGCCTCGTGCTGATTTGACAAGCTAATAGAGAGAGGCACTGCACCCACACCACTGTAAAGACTTACTTCAGAATTGCGAGAAGCGCTTCCCACACCCCCAACTGCTCCTGGAGCGATTAATACTGCGGCAACTCGATCAGAAACAACTTCGCCATCTTCCTCCACGGAAAGCCAGCCGGTTGTCATCCGCAATAATGCATGCGGATTAATCGCGTGGTCAGCATTGGCCACATTACCTGCCAGTGCATACCACAAGCGATCATTGAAACTACCACGAAAATCACGATTGCCCACGCCACGCACGTACTCGTACACCGAACTGTCCTCACGCACACTGTCACGCCACGGTAACCTTCCAAGACGCGCTCCAGAACTCAACGGAAAACCGGTTGCCGCCAAAGGATCAGCTACAGCACTTCCAGGCACTATTTCTTGCGCACAACCGTTTGGATAAATGTCAGCCAACCCGTCAAGGTTATTATCAGAAAGCAAATCCGGACACGGCAACACAAAATCACGAAATGGGACTCGCTCACCATCACCACGGTAAAAATTGTAGTGACCAGAATTAGCAACGACGTCAATGCGCGACAGCGGCACAAGCGCGTAATTAATAAGTGCCTGCCGAGCCTCTTTTAAAGAAGTTACCCCTTCACGACGGTTTTCCTGCTTGGCATCGACCGATTTTTGCAAGATTTCCGAGATGCCCCACATGGACACCCCAAGAATAGCAAAAATAAGGAATAAAACGTGCAAAAACCCGCGCGTCCGACGCACTGAATAAAAATGTCTTCTGCTCACGTCCATACTCGCATAAAGTATTGTAACATTTGAACAAAACTTACCGTAAAAGATTTCATCATTAATTGTATTTTTTCAAAACAGGTGTTCACAAAACACTTAAAACATGCTTACTACACTATATATAATAAAAAACAGTGCCACTTTTGAAAAAATGAATTTTTAATGCGTTTTTTACGCCGTATTAGCAAATTACTTTAAATTATCAAAACAGTTCCCAGTTCCGAAAAATCCGCTTATCAAACTAAAACAAAGACCTGCTCATTTTCCACCTCCACTGGATATGTTTTGGCACGCAATTTGGATGCTTCTATCAGACAAGCACCCGTGGTAATGTCAAACTCCCAACCGTGCCAAGCACAACGCAACACTTTATTTTCCATTCCGTATTCATAGCGATAATCGTCCACCGGCAAATTAGTACCACACACCGGTCCTTCACATAAATTACCACCTGTGTGCGGGCAAACGTTAAGTAACGCATAATAGCTACCGTCCACGTTAAACACTCCGATGCTGCGGCTTCCCACATCCAGCAACCGACGTTCACCCGGCAGCAATGCTATCGTTTCACAAACAAAATGTTTCTTAGCCATGATACAACCTAATTCGCCGTCGCCGACACTGAGCGTGGCACGGTAATTCGCGTGTAGGTATCTAACGCATTGCCGCCAAACACAGCCTCATCCCAACCAGCGGGCAATCGAATAGATGAAATATGGTCTTGGTCCCAATGCGGATAGTCGGATGCAAACATCAATGTTTGTTTTCCATTCATACCCTCCAAACATGCCCACAAATGTTCCAACTTGTCTGGTTGCTCTAATGGCTGTGTAGTAAAACGAATATGCTCAAAAAAATATTCGGACGGTGGGCGTTTTAGCCACGGAGTTTCTTTGCGCAAAGCACGCCACTCGGTATCTAATCGCCACAATAAAGGCGCCACCCATGATACGCCACATTCAATTACTATAAATTTAAGCGTCGGATACTTCTCAAATACTCCGTTCATAATCATGCTCACTACATGCGTCTGTGCAGACTGCGGTAATAAAGTGTGTGCTTCCGAAAAATACCGTGGTGCGCCATTAGCAAATGGCATGGCGTTAATACCGCCATTGCCGCCTAAGTGTATGGCAAAAGGCAATCCCATTTCTACACAAGCCTCGTAGATGGGATGATAATGTGGGTCACCATAAGGCATTGTGGAAGCATGCGACGCCAGCACCTGAACTAAACGTGAATGCGCACCCAATCGACGAATTTCCTGAGCAGCTATTGTCGCATCCTGCGGTGCGATGATAATAGATCCGTAAAAACGCTCATCGCGCGGCAACCATTGCTCCAGCAACCAATCATTATAAGCTGACGCCAACGCTTGCGCGAAGTGAGGATTACCCAATGTAGAGACTTCCAACGGCTCATCTCCAGTAAGTATAGCAATATCAATACCATTCAAGTCCAAATGCCGCTCGCACATAAGAGCATAGTTTTCGTCTTCGTTTTGTGGATTAATATCCGCACGTTTAAATCCTTCTGGATGAAACCATGCCCGATGACCATGCGGAAAGGAACCCGCCGGTCCAGTACGCTCGCCGCGCACAAAACAATCTTTCCACCAGCCTTTAAGGTAAGGCAACAATACGTCAGCGGAACACCAATAATTATGGCAATCACTGTCAACGATAAACATGATTTGGCTCTCCTTTTTAATTTCAGAAAAAAAATTATTACCCTGTAATTGTACTCATTAATATAGTATCTGCGCTCCATAAAAAGCACATTAAATACAACATCTTTTTTACAATATATTGACGCCCCGCAATGGCAAAAAAACGGTTGTACTTAACTCCGACGAACACGATTTCTGCAGTTTTTTATGCCTTTTCGGCAGGTATTCAACCGATATGTAGCAGTCTCTTATTTGTAGACGTTGAACCTTCAACCTGACCAATCAGCACTGTCCTATTTACCTTTCTTATCTCGCCGCCGCAATTCCTCCAAGCGGGCATGAATCTTAATTTCCAGTCCTCGATCAACAGGATGGTACAGTCGCAATGGGCGCATATTTTCAGGAAAATAATGCTCACCAGCGGCATAGGCATCATCTTCGTTATGTGCATGACGATAGCCACTGCCATGCCCCATAGATTTCATCAGCGCCGTTGGCGCATTACGTAAGTGCAAAGGCACTGACCTTGAACCATCGGTGCGAACATGCTCCAACATTTTGCCAAAAGCGCGGTAAACCGCGTCGCTTTTTGACACACAAGCCAGATACACCACCGCCTGCGCTAATGCCAGTTCACCCTCGGGAGAACCCAATCGGCGATAAACATCATCGGCAGCCAATGTCAAAGACAAAGCACGAGGATCAGCCAAACCAATATCTTCGGAAGCTATGCGAATCAGGCGTCGTGCGATATAGCGCGGATCAGCGCCGCCATCCAACATACGACACAACCAGTATAGTGCTGCATCTGGATCGGAACCACGCACCGACTTATGAAGCGCCGAAATTTGGTCGTAAAAATGGTCCCCGCCCTTGTCAAACTGCCTCCTTGCAGTACCCGCTGCCGCCGCTATCGTTGCCGCCGTCACCGTTTCGCCTGAAATAGTTACTGCAGCTTGCTCCAATACATTAAGCAAGCGACGAGCATCGCCATCAGCAAGTGCTACCAAGCTTGCCGTCGCTTCGTCATCCAAATCACAATTCAACTGCGCTGCCGCTCGCTGAGCAATGATGTGCAAGGCCTCCTCGTTTAATGGCTTGAACGCATGTACTACCAACCGCGACAACAAAGCACGGTTGAGTTCAAAAGAGGGATTTTCCGTTGTCGCGCCAATGAGCACAAACAATCCCGATTCTACGTGAGGCAAAAAAGCATCCTGCTGGGTTTTATTAAAGTGATGCACCTCGTCCACAAACAGCACACGCTGGCGCGTGTCCGCCGATTCTGCTAGCGCCTGAGCATCACTAATGACTGCGCGCACTTCACGCAACCCTGTAGTAACGGCAGAAAGAGCAAACCAATGAGCATTCGATTTTCGTGCCAAAATGCGCGCCAATGTAGTTTTCCCACATCCCGGCGGTCCCCACAACACCATAGAATACAGAAGCGCTTTTCCTTCCAACACCGTCGCCAAAGGTGTGCCTGCCGTCAGTAAATGAGATTGCCCGCACCAATCCGCCATTGCTTGCGGACGCAAGCGCTCGGCCAAAGGCGGCATCGCTGTCAAGTTATTGACCACGCACCACATCCACCCCTGGCGGCGGCGTGAAAGTAAAAACAGCACTTTCCTGCGTCAGCGACAACACGTCAAGCCGAGCTATGCCACCAAAAGAATCGGTAATTTCCACTTGTCGCAGTTGTCCATCGTTGGCACTAAATGCCAACCGCCACCGCCGTACAGTCTGACTGTCATCTTTAGCCTCAGCGATAGCCCAGCGCCAATCGCCACCCAGCCCAGCAGTAAGCACATAATCAGTCTGTAGTGCTTCCCAATCGCCTCCTGAAAGCACACCGAACAACACTGAATCACCGATTAGCGTCGCTGCCGGCTGCGTGGTGGCCTGTTGTAAATCCGGCTCATATATCCACGCCGTCTCGCCATCGGAAACCAAAAGTAGCTCTTCTGGTTTGTCATATTCCATGCGAAATTTTGCTGGTCGCTCATACCATAACCGCCCGCCACTTTCGGTGAGCACATTACCCTTTTCATCCAGCGCCGTCTGGTGAAAATCCAAACGTGCGGATGGTGTTTCTCGCAAAAAATCTCGCAATAAAACTAATCCGTCTGCTGCCTGTACCACCTGAGAAATTAGAACGGCAACTAATAACACTCCCAAGCGCGTTAACTGTCGCATTCTTTGCGCTTACAGTCTGCTACCATTAGCAAAGCACTGTCGTTTTTGACACCTCTATTTTTCATCAGTGTAGCGTTGTAGCGTACCATTTCAGGAGAGTGAATTTCTTCTACCTTGCCACAACGCGAACAAATCAGTTGTGGATGTGTGGAATGCGATGCCAGTACGTAAAGCGATGAATTATCGGTGGGAACGCGCTTAACTACACCCGCTTCGCACAACGCCGTTAAAGCACGATAGATGGTTGCGGCACCAGGGCGAGCAATTCCAGACAAACTGGCAATAATGTCTTGTGCTGACAAGCAAGCGCCGCCATCTAACGCCTCCAGCACGGAAACACGTCCGGCAGTCGGCTTAAGGTGAATACTTTGCAAAATACTAAGGCTGTCCATGTTAGAATGATTTTCAATCATTTTATTGCATTTTCCACTAATAATGTTATTTATTCAAAAAAAACGATGCGCGATTGTCGTTGTTATTGCTGTTTTTCTGTCCTCTTGTTCGTACAAGAGTGAAATTCGCCAAGGTAGCGATACTCTACCAGACAAAATTTCGCAACTCAGTCTTGGTATGACACAAAGCGAAATTATCGCTATTCTGGGAAAAAGCAGAGTACCTTCCGTATTTGAAAGCGATTCGTGGATTTATTACTATCAACGGCGTATTGCTGGTTTTTTACCCAAAACAGAGTCGCTGGGCGTGGAATTAGAATTTAAAAATGGCAAACTAGATGCCATTAATCACTTAGTCACAAAAAATCCAATTGAACTTACTGAACCGATTGATTCTGAGTCTGCCGAACAATGACCATGATACGCATCGGCGTAGCTGGCAGCGGAGGGCGCATGGGACAAGAAATTATCGCCGCCGTATGCGCTGACCCAAGAACGACGTTGGTAGCGACGTACGAATCCCCACAACACCCAAGACTAGGAGAAACCGCAGCGGATGGAATATTTATCACCACCGCCGACAACATGAAAGAACATCACTTGGATGCGTTAATTGATTTCACCGTGCCAGCGGCCTCATTACAATTGACCACACTTTGCGAACAACATGGTGTCGCATCAGTCATTGGCACCACCGGTTTCACAGAAGCAGAAAAATTACGCCTACACGAGTTATCAAGCTCTATCGCCATAGTGCTGGCACCCAATATGAGCGTGGGGGTAAATGCCTTGTTTGAATTGGCTGAACATGCCGCTAAATTATTGCAAGCCGGTGCTTTAGGCGGTGGCTATGACATGGAAGTATTTGAGACACACCACCGGAACAAAAAGGACGCGCCATCGGGAACCGCTCTGTACATGGGCGAATTACTAGCACGTACCACTGGTGTGGATTTTTCCACTGCTGCAGTTCACGACCGGCATGGTCGAGAATACAGTCGCAAGGAACACGAAATTGGTTTTTCGGTAGTACGCGGCGGCGACATTGTGGGCGAACATCGTGCTATTTTTGCAGGCAACGGTGAACAATTAGAAATTGTGCATCGCTCCACTAGCCGCACCAACTATGCCATCGGTGCGTTACGAGCCGCATTGTTTGCCGCCAACGCGACACCGGGAATGTACAACATGTCAGCAGTGTTAGACGTAAACAAATCACCATCCATCACCGCCTCACTTTGAAGCATAAAATAGAGACAATCAGTGTGTGTTGATAGTCTCAAATTTACCGCTTTTAACTTCTACTTCCTTATAAGTACCAAAAACTTCGCCAACGTCATTAAATTCCACTTCTGTGGCGCCGACATAATCCACATCACCACCTCCAGCTAAAACTTCCAATCCTTTAGCAATTTCACCGGGGCGAATTTTGACACCAGGAGCGTTAGCTACGTTCATCATGTTGCTTTGAATAGATGCACGCTCAGCATTGCCCGCCGCCTGCATAGCCAGTACCAGCAAAGCACCCGCATCGTAAGAAGAAGCACGAAAAGGTCCGTCACCGTCAAAACCCGCCTGTGTAGCGTATTGCAAAAACTTTTCTGCATTGGGTCCATCACCGCCGGGCAACGTACCAAACGAACCTTCCAATGGCTTGCCAATAGCGTCAATAATAGACTGACCAATCATACCGTCAGCAAAAATAAATTTATCAAAACCACCTGTGTCTAGCGCTGCCGATACGATACCTTTGCCGCCTTGGTCCAGATAACCAAAAACTACCAATGCTTCACCACCGGCAGCGGACAAAGCACCAACCTCCGCCGCATAATCGGCTTTGCCGTCCTCGTGCGCGGCAACAGCAGAAATATTGCCACCCAACGCTTTGTAAGCGCTGCTGAAAGATTCCGACAACCCCTTACCATAATCACTGTTAGTATAAGTAATGGCAACATTTTTGATACCTCGTCCCATCACCACTTTGGCCAACACTTCGCCCTGCCGCGCGTCAGAAGGCGCCGTGCGAAAAAAATAACCATTGTCGTCAATACTAGATAATGCCGGTGACGTAGCCGACGGCGACACCATAACCACACCATTAGGAATAGCAACGTTGTTAGCCGCTGCCGTGGTAACGCCAGAGCAATCGGCACCATAAACAGCTACTACGTTGTCAGCAGAAACCAACCGTTCCATCGCTGCCGTCGCTGCCGCCGCATCCACACAAGTAGAATCGGCGCGCACCGGCGTAATGGTGGCACCATCTAAAAGCTTACCCGATTGGGAAGCTTCTTTGAATGCCAATTCTGCCGCATCCGCCATAGCCGGGGTAAGCGTTTCAATAGGTCCTGTAAAACCCAAAATAACGCCCACTTTGATGTCTTCTGCGCTTGTCGCTGACCCAGAAAGAGAAAGCGCCAAGGATATTAATAAAAGATGCTGTTTCATGATGAAGCTCCAAAAATAAAAAAATTCTAGCATAGTTGGGTGCTATTGCGCATCCTCCTGCTGCCTGAAGGTCACACCGGATTCTTCATACAACGGATCATTCCACGAACCGATAATCGTGTAATTGTACGCTCCTATCTCAGACAGCGGCTTTTCAAACACCTTACCCAACAACCACCCCGCAGCTAATGATAGCGGTTGCACCGTGGCAATTCCGGCGCCAATTGACACCAACGAACTGGCTTTCAACAGTTGTGCACCCGGGCGTACGCGCCCACGTAAATTTAGCGTTTTGTCAACCAAACCAATACCACCCACCATATCAATACTGATATCTTCATTTTCCATGGACAGCCCCGTAACATTCGCCTGCCCGTCTTCCAAAACAATTTCTCCATCCATTATGTCCAGCGCCACACCATCTTTGCCCAATTCCACAAATCCCAAAGACAACAACGATTGTGGCGACAGCACGGCAAGCAAGCTAATAACACTAGTTTCTGATTTTAAATAACGTAAGTCGCGGCCCCGCAAGCGCAAACGACCACGCAGATTAGCAAGCGAAAAGTTAAGTGGCGAACCCGGCCAATTGAAAATTCCCTGTAAATCCACCGCACCTTCACTGATAATGTCAACAAAAGAAAAAATACTGAGCAAATGCACAGCATCATCAGTATTGAGCGTCAGCGCCATTTGTGTTTTGTTATGATCATATTGACCGGTGATTTCTAACGTGGCCGGCCCATTGACGATATTAAGCGTATTAAGATGCCACGAACCGTCATCCACAGGTGTACCATCAATCCGCAAATGACCAAGGAAAATATTATTCACCATTAATTCTTGCACAACGATGGAAACCGTCATATCACGCAAATCTACATTAAAAGTATTTTCCCCATCTGACGACAATGACAAGCGCGACATATCAGCACGAAAATAATTATCGGAATAAATCACGTCTCCTGCCAAATTGTCGGCAATGATTTCCACGTGCCTGTGGTCATTTTCGGCAAAAGGCGAATAGATAATTATGGAATTTTGCCTTATGCCGACCAGTTCGGTGTCGTGCAACGTAATAGAAACTGCCAACGAAGTACTCTGCCCACCACTCAATTTCAGCCATTCTTCTACATCCACTTCAGCGATTGCTCCGCGTACATTAATGCCCCCATTCGGCGGTGACAACTGTGGAGTATTAATAGCAATATCAATTCCGTCAACAAAAGCCATCTGCACCGTATTGTTACGTAATTGTAAGCGGGCCTGTGTGGTATTACTAGCAAAAGTTACTTCCAGCGTGGCAACCTCTTGCGCTCGCTTTTTTAACGGCGCCGGCAAATCAATAGAGGCCCCTTCCAAAAAAGAGGTAAACACCGTTACTTGTGCATTCTGGTGCAAGATAAACGGTACACTGCCATTAACCGGAATTTCTTCAACACCAACGATAGACAAAGCAGCGTGCGCATCGATAACGGAATAAATCGTAACTGTATCATTGTAAAAATCCAGCGTCATAATATGCCCTAGTAGTGTGCCAAATAAGTAACCTTTGGCACCGCTCGCATCAATATGGACAGTGCCTATTGCTTGTTCCATTGGCGGCAAATCTGCCTTGTGCAGCCTCCCTTTCCGCACCACCAATTTGGCAACAGCAGTGGCATTTTCTGGTACAGCAAGAGGTACAACAACTGCCAGCGACAACTGCCCTTCGCCATCAATTGACAAATCTTGCAAGGCTTCACGCACTGGCTCACGCACGGGTGGGAAATCATTTGCTGCATCGATATAGCGCGCCAATCGTTCAGGTATCGCCAATACGTCTAGATACAACGTGGCTTTTTGGGCAACCATATTGGGCAGACGAGCCTCAACCACGTCCATTTCCAATCCGGCAATTCTTCCCTTCCCGTTGATGACAATATCATCATTATTCATAACTAACATGAAATTTAATTCTTGCGCTACCGGCCAATCGTCATCCGGCAATAGTCGACCACCATCAATCGCCGCTGACAAAAGAAATTCTCCACCACTATCAGCAAAAGGAAACCGCGCCGGGTTACCGCGTATTGAAAAGCGCGCATGGCGAACCGTACCGCCACTAACAGCCCAACTTAACCAATCTTTGACTTCGATAGCAGGCACATAGTGTTGGGCGGCAGTAACGGGCAATCCAGCAATATCTCCATTCACTCGCATGCTACCCACATAGTCGCCCTGTCCTGATAAATTTAATGTAGCACGAAGCGTCGTATCATGGTTGTTAGTAGCATCTAGCTCACCGTTTTCCCAATGCCAAACACTACTGGCGGCGTGATAATGCAAAACGCCTTGGGTGCTGGCAGAGAATACTGGAATCGCAGGCAGCGCCGCAACAGCAAGCGTGTTGGCAAAAATGTTCAACGTAACGAGCATCGTCTCTTGCGGCCATTGGGTAGACGCACGCCAGCGCACCTGTTCGCTAGCAACCAATGTATGCTGCAGTTGCTTAATATCTCCAATTACAGTCAACTGCACGCTACCGTTATTTAATATTGCATCTAGCGTAATGTTCGCAGCTGACCACTGCACTGGCCAATCAGCAAGCGCCGACCAATCGTCAACGCTGGCATGTACACTACCGCGAACACGGCTCAGACTTTGTAAATGAACACTCAATTGCACATGACGAGAACTATTTTCTTCGGCATTGATCTGCAATTCATCATTCGCATAATGCAACTCCAGTGCTGTGTCCACCAATGTCAAATGAATATCGTTTATCGTATCCTGCCAACGAATGGTAGCGTTACGTCCCAACGCCGTCCAGCGAGTACCTACCACCGGCAACGGCGGTGTAATATGCTCAGTCTCACTGCGAGAAATAATCATATCAGGTTTATCTAGTACTACAGTGAAACTATCTTTTCCCAACCAAAAGTCCGCCTGTGGAGCATAAACAGAACCATCGTTACTGTTCAAGCGTAAATTTTGCGCTCGAATCACAACACCGTCCCAACCAAGCCGGAAATTAGCCGAATCAAACTGCACTTGTATTTCAGGAAAGCTATCGCTAATAGCGCTGCTGACTACTTTGGCACCTTCTTCACGCTGCAAAGCGGCGTTAAGCCCAATATATATCAACGCCGCCAGTAAGCAAACAATAGCGGCAATCCACGCCAAGCGCACAGCAAATCGCATAGTTTGCAATTATATTCCCCATTTGCCGGGCAAAATCAGATGGAATGTGAAATTTTTTGTCTCAACCAAGCCACTGCCGTTACCAGCGGCACCGCCTCGGCTTGTTTGGCAGCACGGTATTTGTATTCCACTTCTCCTGCCGCCAGCCCACGCTCACCAATAACCAACCGGTGCGGAATGCCAAGTAAATCTATTTCGGCAAACATCGCACCAGGACGCAAATCGCGGTTATCCAGTAACACATCCACGCCGGCAGCGCGTAAATCATCATACAATGCTTCCGCTGCCTGCCGCACCGCCGCACTTTTTCCCCAGCCAATGGGTGCTACCACCGCTGTGAAAGGGGCAATCGCCGCGGGAAAAATAATGCCCTGTTCATCGTGACCTTGTTCAATAGCGGCGGCGACAATACGAGTAACACCAATACCGTAACAGCCCATCATAATCGGCTGAGTACCGCCGCCAGGCAATTCTACTGTCGCCGACATGGAGCGGGAATATTTATCTCCCAATTGAAATATATGCCCAACTTCAATCCCACGACAAGCAGACAATGTCCCCGCACCGTCGGGCGACGGATCGCCAGCAACAGCATTGCGCAAATCGGCAAACACTGGTTCTGGACAATCGCGACCAAAATTAACACCGGTATAGTGATAGTCATTTTCGTTGGCACCACAAATCATGTCAACACTGTGCAACAAACCATAATCAGCAATAACCGGCAACGGCATATTGACCGGTCCCAATGAACCAAAATCAGCACCTGTTAGCGCTTTGGCTTCGGCCGGCGGCAATAATGCAGCATTAGCTCCGACAGCTGATTGGGCTTCGGCTTTAACTAAATTTAATGTATGTCCACCTTGCAATAACAACGCGGCAGCACCATTGTCGCCTTTGATAAGCATTGTTTTTATATTGCGGTGCGCAGGCACAGCAGCATCCGCCAAAAACGCCGACAATGTCTCAATAGTTTTAACACCAGGTGTGTGAACTTTTTGCATTACCTCAGCCTGTGGCGGACGCTCTCCCGTTGGTGGCGAACAAGAAGCACGCTCCACATTGGCAGCATAATCTCCGGCGTACAAAATAACTTCTTCGCCGGAGTCGGCAAGCACCATGAATTCATGCGAACTTGAACCACCGATAGCGCCGGAGTCGGCTTCCACCATACGATAGTGCAAACCGATACGATCAAAGATGCGGCAGTAGGCGCGGCGCATACTTTCATAGCTAGCACGCATACCATCTTCATCGACATCAAAGGAATAAGCATCTTTCATCACAAACTCACGCGCCCGCATAATGCCAAAACGAGGACGAATTTCATCACGAAATTTGGTTTGAATTTGATATAAATTAAAAGGCAGCTGGCGGTGACCAGAGACAAAAGCACGCACAATATCGGTAACCACTTCTTCATGGGTTGGTCCCAAACAAAAATCACGCTTATGGCGGTCAGCAAAACGCAACAATTCTGGACCATAAGCGTGCCAACGACCGGATTCTTCCCACAACGCCGCCGGCTGCACCGCAGGCATGAAAATTTCAGCGGCACCCGCAGCATCCATTTCTTCACGCACGATATTGGCAATTTTATTCACCACTCGCCAACCTGCCGGCAACCATGAATAAATACCGCTAGCAAGCTGACGAACTAAGCCGGCGCGCAACATCAGTCGATGACTGATAATTTCGGCTTCGGACGGCGTTTCTTTGGCAGTGTGGATGAAAAATCGGCCAGCAAGCATGAACGGATTGTACTTGACGCGCGACGATATTACGGTTTAGAAAGAAAGTGACCGAAAAGATAGTGCATAAAATAAGATAAGCAAACTACAATATGAAATGTTACTCTCCGATCCTATTTCAACCAAACAAAAAAGGTACAATAAAGTGTAACTGATGCATGGAAAAATACTTGGCGCAATGACAGAAGCAACTGCCGTAGCATAGGAGATAATGAAAAAACCAAATACAATTTGTGCCCAAAACTCAATGACACGCTGAACGTCGTGTGCTCCTCTCTTTCCCCTTTTCCACCGCAAGAAGGCCCCAATTCAATCTTTTCCGCCTCTAAAAAAGAAATCACCTTTTCAGACTCCAGTCAATTCAAAGCAACCGAAACAATTGATGGTATCCCATATTTCATCAACAGTTACTGGACCGCAAAGCAAAGGCAATCACATTCAATTCACGAAATTTCCTACCGAGCTTGTTTCAAAGCACAACTTCCTGAATTTTTCATCCAAAAGTTAACACAGCCCGGTGATGCGGTCCTTGACCCATTCATGGGACGCGGGACAACGCCAGTACAAGCGGCACTGATGGGGCGACGTGCTTATGGTAACGACATTAATCCACTCTCAATTCTGCTGACTCGTCCACGTCTGACACCCATCACTTTGCAGCAAATCTCTGACACGTTACAAACTATTGATTGGTCTCGCGGTAAGATTGAACGTGAAGATTTACTTGCCTTCTACCACCCTACGACATTGAAAAAATTGGAAGCCTTGCGGTTATGGCTTGCAGAACGAGCACCGCTGCATGCAACAAACGTTGACCCCATTGTTGACTGGATTAGAATGGTATCAATTAATAGACTCTCAGGTCATTCTCCCGGCTTTTTTTCGGGTCGCTCAATGCCGCCCAATCAGGCTGTCTCCGTAAAAGCACAACTCAAAATAAATCAGAAATTGGACGTCACCCCCCCTGAGCGAGATATTACCGCCTTGATATTAAAAAAATCAAAATCACTTCTACGAGACAATTGCGTTCCTCATCGCGTCTTACACAAATTACAAACCGGGGCCGCATGGGAAATTGACGTCCCAGATGCTTCAATCAATCTCGTCGTTACCTCACCACCGTTTTTGGATATCGTGCAATACGCAACAGACAATTGGCTTCGTTGCTGGTTCTCGGGTATTGACCCAAAAACCGTTGCCATTGATATTCACCGAACCGAAAAAGCGTGGACCGCGATGGTACACCGAGTACTCAAGGAGCAGATTCGGCTTTTATCTCCTGGCGGTCATGTTGCCTTTGAGGTCGGAGAGGTGCGCAAGAGCAAAGTACTACTTGAACGGCTGGTATGGCAGGCAGCAGAGGACATGCCCTTCAATCGCCTTGGCGTCATGGTAAACGAACAGCAATTCACGAAAACAGCAAATTGTTGGGGCATTACCAACGGACTCAAAGGCACTAATACGAACCGAATAGTTTTGCTACAAAAACGTTAATTATTCAAACGCATAAATGACAAATAATGAAAGGGAGAATGACCTTATAATTTATTAATTAAATAACAATTGTCTTTTTTATTCTTTTTTATAATATAATAATCACAATCGCTTAGTGCAGTATCAAATTTAAACTATCAATAAACAGGAGATTTTTATGACTATTCGGTTGGGCGATATAGCCCCTGATTTCACTCAAAATAGTACTCGCGGACAGATTAACTTTCATAGCTGGTTAGGCGATTCATGGGGAGTACTATTTTCACATCCTAAAGTCTTCACGCCGGTATGCACCACCGAACTGGGTGAAGTATCGCGCCTCAAAAACGAATTTGACAAACGCAATGTAAAAGTGCTGGGCTTGTCCGTAGATGAGGCTGACCCACAAAAAAAGTGGGAGCGCGACATCCATGAAACACAAGGACATGAAGTAAATTTTCCCATGGTATCCGACGCTGACCGCAAAGTGTCGGACTTGTATGGGATGATTCACCCAAACGCCAACAATACGCTCACCGTACGCACCGTGTTTATTATTGACCCTGCAAAAACAGTGCGCCTAACACTCACCTATCCGGCTAGCACCGGACGTAATTTTGACGAAGTATTGCGAGTGATTGATAGCATTCAACTTACCGAAAATCACAAAGTGGCGACGCCAGTTAATTGGAAAAACGGCGATGATGTCATTATCATACCGGCACTGTCTGATGAAGACGCCAAAGTACGCTTTCCCGACGGCTGGGAGACAAAAAAACCATATTTGCGCATAGTGCCACAACCTAAAAAATAATTTTATTTGGTGAGCATCAGGCAGCGTGGTGCCGAAAAAAACCGCCACGACCATTGCACTTATCTTTTCACTTTATGGAGTAGAAGCTATCAGCCGTCGAATCAAACGCAAATCATCCCATGATTTACGTTTTTCGGAAGGAGCACGCAACAAATAAGCAGGATGATAAGTCACTACCAGCGGTGTGCCTTCATAATCATGTAACCGCTGACGCAGCTTACCCACAGACACGTCATTTTGCAGCAAGTTAGCCGCTGCCACCCCACCCAATGCCACAATCAACCGCGGCTTGACCAATGCCAACTGACGACGCAAATACGTAAGACAAACCCGCGCTTCTTCTGGTTGAGGATTGCGATTTTGCGGTGGTCGACATTTAACAATATTGGCAATATATACACCCTGCCCTCGCCGCAGTTCAATACTCGCCAACATAGCATCCAATAGCTTTCCTGCTGGTCCTACAAATGGTTCACCTTGACGGTCTTCTTCACTTCCCGGTCCTTCCCCCACCAAAAAAACGTCCGCCTCCCGATCACCGACGCCGAAAACGGTCTGTGTACGCTCCGCCGCTAATGCGCACTGCTGACAAGTGGAAACGATTTCTTGCAAATTCTGCCAGCTCATTTTGGCAATAACAGCCTCATTCAGAGGAGGCTGCGGCACAATTGCCGATGCTGTCGCGGCTTGTGATGGCAATATAGGCTGCTCAGAAACTTCCGGTTCCGCCACATGTTGGACGGAAGACGAAAGAGAACGACGCTCCCACCGAGGCAGCAATCCCAGCTCTTCTAACATTTGTTTACGCATGGGGGAATTGTCCGATAAACAGACATCAAGTTGCAAATAGTTTTGTTAACCAATTTGTGTACATGACAGAAAAACGTCATGCACAGTTCACAGTTGTCATTACGGTCAATACCGGAAAGCTTCCGGCGTCATTCAACCAAATCGTTACCTGCTGTTATTGTTCTAATTAGTGCAGGTAACGTTTGCGGTGTCGTAGCAATGCCAACACAACACGCCATTTGCTTCCACTCAGACGCAGGCCAATACCCCCAACCGGCAGCAATAAAGCCCATTCCCGCCGCTTGTGCTGCCTGTGCGTCACGCCGATCATCACCCACATATAGACAGCGTTCCGGAGGCACATCAACGATGCTAGCGGCATGAAATAATGTATCTGGCGCCGGCTTAGCACGGACACAGTCATCTCCTGCTACCAGCGCCGGCGATGCTAACCGCAAAGCTACGGCGATTGGTGAAAAATACCGACGCGGTTTGTTGGTAACGACTCCCCATGCCCAGCCGTCGGCGGCAAGTGCCTCCAGCGTATCTGCCATACCAGAAAACAATACGGTATTAGCATAACCACTTTCTTCGTACAAAGTTAAAAATCGCGCGCGCGCAGCGGCAAATAGTGGGCTTTCTTCGCTGACACCGGCTAACGCTAGCAGCGCTCTTGCTCCACCCGACACCGCTTCTTGGGCGCAATAAAAGTCAATTGATTGCTGTCCATTTTCCTTCTGCCAGCAATGCAACGATGCCACCATATCCGGTGCGGTATGCGCTAGCGTACCATCAAAATCAAAAAAAATCGCGCGCTTCAAAATATCACCAAATCTTTGTCGTAATTAAACTGGACGCTCGGCAACCATAAAATAGTTGACCGACAAAGCAGTCTCGTCCAGAAAATAGGCGCGACCAAAAAACGAATATCGCATACCGATGACTTGGCGCACCGACAGACCGCAATCGTGGCAAAAACCGGCTAGTTCCTCAGGCTTGACGAAATGCTCATAATCGTGTGTGCCGTGCGGCAGTACCTGCACGATGTTTTCCATCCCAACAATAACCAACCCCCAAGCTTTAGGTGTACGATTGATAGTGGAAAATACCGCCACACCACCGGGTGTTAGCGCTGCAGCCGCAGCCGCCACCACGACACCAGGATTATCGGTATGCTCTAACATTTCAAAACAAGTTACCACATCATAAACACCGGAGTCTTGTAACGTGTCACTGCTTTGGCAACGGTATTCCACATCAACACCGCTTTGCGCTGCATGTTTTTTTGCCGCAGCAATGGCACCTTCAGCAAGGTCACAACCCACTACGCGCGCACCAGCTTGCGCTCCCGCTTCAGCAAAAATACCGCCGCCGCAACCGATATCCAGCAACCGCTTACCGCCTAGCGTGCCGCCGGCGGCCTCAACCGCCAACCGCAATCGCAACGGGTTAATATCGTGTAACAAACGAAATGCACCATCACGCTGCCACCAGTCATCTCGGTCAAACACGGTGTCCATACTCAGAAATTATACGCGGCGAACGAATCACTCTGCCCGATAACAACATTGCGGCTCTTCGTTCTTATTTTTTTAACCATTTTTTAATTATCACCTACGCACACGACACCAACTCAAAAAAGCGAAAACACGAGTGCTACAATTCCGCACATGACACACAATTATGATGAAGGACGGCTGAATTTACCATTTGTCGGACATTGCACATTTGGCAAATATCCCACCGCCACTGATTGGAGCACCCTAAGCGCCGATGTAGCAGTTCTGGGCGCACCATTTGACTGCGGCGCGCAATATCGCGCTGGCGCCCGTTTCGGTCCACGCGCCATACGTGAGGCATCCACGCTATTTGCTTTTGGGCACAGTGGTGCCTATGATTTTGAAGACGACATTACCTATTTACCGGCAGGCAGCACAAACATTGTGGACATCGGAGACGCCGACATCATCCACACCGATACCGAAAAAAGCCATGCCAATATTGAACAAACAGTGCGCACCATTTTAAGCACAGGCGCTATGCCGCTAGTGCTCGGCGGTGACCACTCAATTACCATTCCTTGTCTGCGCGCCTTTGACAAAGAACCACCGATGCATGTGATTCAAATAGATGCCCATCTAGATTTTGTGGATGAACGGCACGGTGTGCGACACGGTCACGGCAATCCGATGCGGCGCGCTTCGGAAATGGCACACGTGTCCGGATGTACTCAAATCGGAATTCGCAATGTGTCATCATCCAACCGTGATGACTACGCCGCGGCACGAGCCGCTGGCTCAACCATTTTATCGGTGCGCGACATTCGCCAGCTGGGCGCAGCGGCGGTAGCGGAGCAAGTACCAGAAGGTAAGCGCTACTATTGCACCATAGACATAGACAGTTTTGACCCTTCCATTGCACCTGGCACAGGAACTCCTTCACACGGTGGTTTTTTATATTATGAAGTGCTGGAACTACTCAAATTGCTCGTCAAACGCGGGCGCTTTGTCGGTGTTGACTTGGTAGAAGTAGCACCGGCGTACGACCCAGCGGCAGTCACAGCAACATTAGCGGCGCAACTATTACTCAATTTTGTTGGCGCCATTTTGCACGAAAAGCATTAATCGACTATGCGTGTTGTCACGCTTAATCTAAATGGTATTCGCGCCGCCTACCACAAAGGACTAGGCGCTTGGCTACACACGACACAACCCGATATCGCTTGCTGGCAAGAAGTGCGCGCTGATGACAGCGTATTGACGGAAGACATGCGTCATCCAGCAGGACTTTCCAGCACGTTTGTGCTTCCACAAAAACGCGGTTATAGCGGCGTTGCGCTACTATCGCAAAAAAAACCGGACATGATTCATCGCACCTTTGGTGGTGGAGTGCTGGATACGGAAGGACGCTTTGTGCGCTTTGACTTTCCGACATTCAGCGTAGTGTCACTGTATTTACCCTCTGGCTCATCCGGAGAGGAACGACAACAGGTGAAATATGACGTGATGAATGATTTTTTCGTTTGGCTGGAAACCTGCCGTCGCGAAACAGAAAAAAGCGGGCGTGACTTTTTAATTTGCGGCGACATAAACATTGCCCACACCGAAAAAGACATTAAAAATTGGCGAGGTAATCGCAAAAACTCTGGCTTTTTACCTGAGGAACGAGCTTGGTTATCTCACGTTTTTGATGAACTTGGCTGGGTAGACGTGTTTCGCCAGATAAACAATGAAGATGGCCAATATACTTGGTGGTCTAACCGAGGACGAGCGTGGGACAACAACGTCGGTTGGCGTATTGATTATCAAATTGCGACACCACGATTAGCAGCACGAGCGCGACAAGCAACAATTTATAAAGCACAACGTTTTTCCGACCACGCACCACTGATTATTGATTATGATTGAAGTAAGCAAAAAGAGCGCCAGTGCTTACCTTATAATCAAAGCCGTTGTAGGCATCTTACTTTTGAAAGAAAGAATGACACATGATTAAAAGCTTTTTCTGTTCAAAGCAATGGGCGCTGTGGGCGTGGGGCGGTTTATTTTTGTTGTGCGCAACCATTGTCCTAGAAGTGCGTGTGCTGGTGTGGATTAATGGCTGGTATCGTGAGGTATGGGATTTTTTGCAAACACCAGACCCAGATATTGCAGCCGCCGTGATGAGTGCGGATACAGTATGGGATGATGAACTAACTGCAAAAGTTCAACAAGCGCTTGATAAATTTTGGGGGCTTATTGGTGAATTTTGCATCATCGTCTTTCCCTTTGTTGTGTTGCTGGCATTTTCGTCATTTTTTACCAAGCATTACGCTTTTCGCTGGCGGCAAGCTATTACTTTTGCTTACTTTCCGTTGTGGAAAAATATCGGAAAAGATATTGAAGGTGCTTCCCAGCGACTACAACAAGATCCAGAGCGGTTTGCTCGGATTGTTGAACACTTAGGGTTGGGAGTTTTTCGTTCAGTACTAACGCTCATCGCTTTTGTGCCGATATTGTGGTCGGTAAGCGAAGAAATTATGGAAAAATTCCAATCAGCCGCAGGTCTACAAAACGCACCTTTTAGTTTGCCTTTTTTTGAATGGACAGCTACTACTCCCGCCTCCTTAATGATGGTGGCAATAGGACTTGCCATTGGCGGCACGGGACTATCGTTTTTAATTGGTGCTAAATTGCCCAACCTAGAATATAACAACCAGCGGGTGGAAGCTCGATTTCGTAAACGACTGGTCTATTCAGAAGACGACAAAATTTTTGCCGACGTGCCTTCTTTGGTAGAGCTATTTACCGGATTGCGATTTAATTATTTTCGCCTTTACCTGCACTATTCTTATTTTGCTTTATGGGCAGCTCTTTTCGCTCAATTTATCGTCATTACAGATTTGGTGCTTATTGGCAGCGGTGTAGTGTTAGGCATTATCACTTTCGGTTTTTTGCAACAAATCTTTCACGCATTTGGCAAAGTCACTGATAGCCTTACTTACTTTGTAGACAACTGGACCACCGTCACCGAACTTATGTCAATCGTCAAACGATTGCGTGAATTTGAGCGCAACATAGGTTACACCGGCAAACCACCAGAAAATGCCGAGCCAGTGCAAACTATTCGGTAACCGATGAAACATCGCGCGCCACACGAAATTCTTGGCGTGGCGCGCGATGCCAAGCGCATGGAAATTATCATCGCTTATCGCAAACTGGCTATGCGTTGGCATCCTGACCGTAATCCAAATTCAGCCGCAAAAAATAAATTTCAAGAAATTCAGCAAGCTTACGACACGCTGCGCAAACGCGGTTCGCCAGCCAGCTTGCATGAATTGTGGGATGAAATGATGCGACAAAGCAATGATAATTATGAGCAAACACCGCACAGTAACGCTTTTTGGCAGAATTTCCCAACATTGACCGCGTTCACAGCGACGCTCAGCATAATATTGCTAAAAACAATTACTTGGCCTGGAAATGTCGTTGCATTTACACTGGGCTTGCTGGCGGCAAATGTAGCATATAAATCAGGACAAACATCACTTGCGTTTCGTTTGGAGTCTGCATTCAGGTTGTTTGTTCGCTTGTATTTCATTTCTCTACTTGTTTGGGGTCTATGGGTAATGCTCAAACAAATTATTATTTGACAAAAAAACGCACAACCATCACCACAAAGTATAATTTCTAATTAGCATGAGCGATTTAATTACCAATGCCTTTGCGTGCACCGACAAACGAGCATGTCTAGTGGCTTTCATTACCGCTGGCTTTCCCCATGCCGATTCCACGCCAGCAATGCTTTCTGCCATTGCCGAAGCAGGAGCAGATATTATTGAAATTGGGGTACCCTTTTCCGACCCGATGGCTGATGGTCCCGCTATCCAACGTTCCAGTGAAGTCGCGCTGGCCAACGGCATGACCTTGAAAAAAACCATTGCCGCCACAGCTGCCTTTCGTAACACTAACACAACGGTTCCTCTAGTGCTGATGGGCTACGCCAACTCTTTTTTGAATCATCCCGGAGGCGCTGCTGGGTTGGCACAAGCAGCACAACAGGCCAATATCAACGGCTTGATTGTTGTTGATCTTGCCGATGAAGACCGCGCCAATTGGAAGCGACACCTTGCGCCTGCTGGTGTCAGCCTTGTCAATCTAGTTGCGCCAACAACAAACGAATCTCGATTACAACAAATTGCCAACGATGCCGAAGGATTTCTGTACGCCATTTCACTCAAAGGTGTTACCGGTGCCGGTAATTTAGATGTAGAAAATGTCGCTTACAATTTGCGCGCTGTTAAACAAATCGCCACAGTACCGGTAGTAGCCGGTTTTGGCATTCGCACACCGGAACATGCTTTACAACTTGCCAATCACGCCGACGGCGTGGTGATTGGTAGCAAACTTGTGGAAATTGCCGAAGCTGCCGCAGATCCGCCTGCCGAAGTGGGAGCTTTCATTAAACAAATGGCTACCACTTTGGCGCACTAACAGTATTTTAAGACTGTCACACAAATGAATTGGTTTACTAAAATTCTGCCCGGCATCAAGAAAAAAGTGCCAAATACGACCGCTAAAACTATACCCGATGGCTTGTGGCGCAAGTGCAAGCAATGCGGCGTTACTATTTATACCGATGAAATGAAAAAAAATCATTGGGTGTGTGGCAACTGCGACCACCACCACCGGCTCACTGCTAACGAGCGAGCTTCCATTTTATTTGATGAAGACCAACCAATAACTGAAATTGCCACCGAAGTACGGGCGGTAGATTTTTTGCAATTTAAGGATGACATTTCTTATCAAGAGCGACTACAGAACGCGCAAAAAGGTGATGCGCGACGTGATTCGGTCGCAGCGTTTCGTGGATGTGTCAAAGGGCGTGAAATTGTTGCGGTAATTTTTGATTTTACTTTTATGGGTGGTTCCATGGGCAGCGTGGCTGGCGAACGATTTGTGCGTGGCGTAGAAGAAGCCGTCGCCTTAAATATTCCCTTCGTGTCATTCACCGCATCCGGTGGAGCGCGTATGCAAGAAGGTATGGTGTCGCTGCTACAAATGGCCAAAACTACAGCAGCATTAACCGATTTACAGCGACTGCGGCTACCACATATCAGCGTACTTACTGACCCCACTACCGGCGGCGTAGCGGCCAGTTTTGCTCTCATTGGCGACATCATTATCGCTGAACCCAAAGCACTCATTGGATTTGCCGGTCCCAGGGTAATTAAAGAAACCGTGCGTGAAGAATTACCGGAAGGATTTCAGCGTAGCGAATTTTTACTAAACCGTGGAGCAATAGACATGATTACCGATCGCCGGGACATGCGCGACACACTGTTTCGGGTGCTGACAATGTTGACGCCGGAGCGGCATTAACCCATATGGAATCGGCGCTTGACACTTGGCTGATAACACTGGAAAGTCGGCATTCGACACTCATTGACTTGGGACTAGACCGGGTGGGAAAAGTTCGGCAGCAGCTTAATTTATCGTTAACTATGCCAGTCATTACGGTAGGCGGCACAAACGGTAAAGGCTCCGTATGCGCACTACTGAAAACAATTTTCAAAGCAGCAGGTATTCGTGCCGGTTGCTACACATCGCCACATTTGCTGAAATTTAATGAAAGAATACAAGTAGATGGTGAAATAGCACCAGACAGCGCGTTAATAGCGGCTTTTGAAGCGGTGGAAGAAGCACGGCAATATACTGGAGAATCGCTCACATATTTTGAATTCACTACACTGGCAGCGGCGTGGCTATTTGCACAAGAACAATGCGACATAGTTATTTTAGAAGTCGGTCTCGGAGGGCGGCTGGATGCAGTCAACATTTTCACGCCGACAGTGGCAGTAGTAACCAGCATTGGCTTTGACCACATGGATTATTTAGGCGACAACATTGAATCCATTGCGAAAGAAAAAGCTGGTATTTTTCGCGCCCACCGTCCAGCGATTATCGGGGATGCAAAAGCCCCGGCCGCATTGATGGAAGAGGCGAAAAAAACGAATGCTCACATAGTACTAGCGGGGCGTGACTTTTGTACAGAACAAACCGCCGGAAGCTGGCATTATCGCGGTCAAAGGCAGTTGTACGACATCCCTCTACCCGCCTTACGAGGATCACACCAGCTTGCCAATGCCGCCGCCGTCATTGCCGCACTAGAACGGTTACCAACCGCTTACTGGCCAGGAACAAGCGCGTTACGAAAAGGATTGCACGCAGTAGAACTGCTCGGACGCAGCCAAATATTGCCAGGAAGCCCGCCAGTGATATTGGATGTAGCCCACAACGAAGCAGCAGCAGTAGTATTAGAACGACTACTATTTGATATGGGATATTTTCCGTGCACAACAGCGGTGCTGGGCATGCTAGCGCGTAAAGACCCAGCTACTTTTGTGCGCCCCTTATTGCGTCGCATTACTCATTGGTATGTAGCTCCCGTTGGCGACGGCAACCCTCACTCCATTGCTGATGCCGTTAGTGAAGCCGGCGGCGATGTAACGGTCTGCGATTCTATTGTAGCAGCGGCGGCACAAGCACGCGCTTATTGCGGCACGGATGGTAGAATGTTAGTTACTGGCTCATTTGCAACAGTTGCCAGTTATTTGCAACATGTCAAGCCCAAAAATTGAGAGCACATCAACGGTAGGTGAAGAAAACATTGAGCGGCAGCAGGCAGCAGAATACCGCCGACAGTTGCGACATCGCTTTCTGGGAGCTATTGCCGTGTTTTCCCTTGCAATGCTATTATGGCAGTTCGGCAACGCGCCATTGCCATCACCAGCCACTCCAACAACACCAGCAACGATTGACTCACCTGTAAATCAACAAATAACGACAGCCGTGATAACAGCTCAAGATACCAAATTAATTCCTGTTGAATTATCCCCAACACAAAAAAGCATTACGATTTTCACAACGACAGATGCAGTTACCCTCATGCCAAATGCTGTTGCAGAATTATCTGCTACTGCGCCCGCTATCAAAGTAACCACAAATATTTCTTCAAAATCTGATAATACCTTATGGTTACAAGTCGGCGCTTTTAATAAAAAAAGCAACGCCAACCACTTGGCGGAAAAACTACGTGCCAAAAAGTTAGACGTGTCAATTACCAAAAACAAAAATTTATTTGTCGTGCGTATAGAACAGTTACTTGACAAAGCAGCTCAACAACGAGCGCAACGTATTGCCTACAGCATTACTAAGAAAATTACCGCGGATGAGACTCCCTCTTTTGCCCTACAATTAGGCGCTTTTGTGGATGAGTCGCGCGCAAAAAAACAAGTCGCACAACTACAAAAAGACAATATTAATGCGAGCATTCAAAACATTGAACGCGGCGGCAAGCCGCTATTTCGTGTTATTGTCGCCGATTATAGTACAAAAAATGCTGCAAAACAAGCGCAAAAAACTGTTCTAACAAAAACCGGAATCATCGGTCACGTCATAAAGATTAGGTAAAATTAACGACATGCATTGGGAAAACGTAAGTTGGATTGATGTCCTGTTATTAGGTGTTATTTTATTATCAACTGGATACGGTTTATTTCGCGGTCTTATCCGCAGTATATTTGGTATCGTTTCATTAGTACTGGCGTTTCTCATCGCTAAAAGATACGGTGCAGCACTTGTCCAACCGATAACCGTACTGTTGGGAGAAACACCAATTGCGATAGCCCTTTCTCACGTAATAATTTTTGTTATCGCCACGCTACTGTTCGGAGCTTTCACTTACTTGGTGCGCAAGGCCGCTACTAAAAGCAATTTGGGTGGTCTTGATATGTACGGCGGCCTGTTATTTGGCGCCTTACGCGGCGGCTTGCTCGCTATGATTTTTGTTGTTATGCTATCCGCATTGCCCATACAAAATACCGAAGCATGGGAAAGCTCTGCTATGCTGCCTCCAATAGGAAAAACAATACAATTTTCACTAAAGCAAGAGGTATTCAAAAATTACCGAAATTATTGGCATTTTGATGAAAAAGGACGTCCCAATGTACGCTTGCCTACTGGCAAATTACGCTTGCCTGATTACAGTGACTCTTCTCAGGCTCTACAAGCGCGAGATGACTTGCTGGACAACCTGATTGAGGAAGCAACATCACAATCTTTACACAATGAAGAAATTTCGAAAAAAAATGCTTTGCTAATTCAGAAAAAAATCAACCAAAAGTCCATACTGCAAGAATTACAAGCTTTTATTAATAAAGCATTAGATATACAGGAAGAAGAATAACATGTGCGGTATCATAGCTTACCTTGGTGCTGGTTCGGCAGCACCGATTGTGTATTCCGGATTGACTTTTTTGCAACACCGTGGTCAGGATTCTGCTGGCATTGCCACCATGTCACAATCGCACTTACTGATTGAAAAAGGGCGTGGGCTGGCACGCGATGTATTTAGTGACGCTAAAATTAACACACTAGAAGGATCGGCGGGAATTGGTCATGTGCGTTACAGTACCAGCGGTAGCGCGTTGGCCTTATCGGAAATGCAGCCGTTTTATGTTAATCAGCCTTATGGTATTACGCTGGCACACAATGGCAATCTAATCAATCAGTCAGCATTACGTGAATATTTATCACAACAAGCCCGCCATATTAATACCATTTCCGATTCGGAGGCATTACTCAATGTACTAGCACAAGCAGTATATGAACGGGTAAGAGCAGGCGAAACCTCACCGGATGCTTTACTGGATGCTGTGGGTGACGTCCACACACGTTGCGCCGGTGCCTATGCAGTGGTGGCACTCATTGCTGGCGTCGGTTTGTTACTGTTTCGCGATCCACTGGGTATTCGCCCGCTATCCTTGGGCGTGCGCAATAATAATGAATGGCTGGCAGCATCTGAAAGTGCCGCTTTTCGTCCTCTGGGATTTGAATACTATGGAGATATCGCACCCGGAGAAGCTGTATTGATTGACACAAAACGACAAATACACCGACGCGCTCACTGCACCACTGCATCGCCGCGCCCTTGCATTTTTGAATACATTTACTTTGCTCGCCCTGACTCGGTTTTAGACGGAGCGCTGGTATACGACTCTCGCGTCAATATGGGGCGTTATTTAGCAGAAAAAATCCGCCATCAACATCCAGATTTAGTAATTGATTGCGTTATACCGGTGCCTGATTCGGGCAGGGTAGCGGCATTGGAAGTTTCACGGCACTTACAGGTACCTTATCGCGAAGGATTAGTCAAAAATCACCATATAGGACGCACTTTTATTGCTGCCGGTCATGCCAAACGGCGGCGTTCAGTGAGCGAAAAACTTAATATCATTGCACCAGAATTTGCCGGCAAACGAGTGCTGTTGGTTGACGATTCCATCGTGCGCGGCACTACCGGTTCGGAGTTAGTAAGCCTGGCACGTGCTGCCGGTGCCAAGCAGGTATTTTTTGCCAGTGCCGCACCGCCAGTGCGTTATCCCAATGTGTTCGGCATTGATATTGCCACACGCGGGGAATTGCTTGCACATGGACGCACCGAGCGCGAAATTGCCGCCCATTTGGGTGCTGATTGCGTAATTTATCAAAATATGGATGATTTAAAAAAGGCTATCAGCGAAGCTGGCAGCAGCGTACCAACCGCATTTGAAACGTCATGCTTTGACGGCGACTACCCTTTTGAAAACATAAATAACGACTACCTGGTAGCACTCGAATCACGCCGTGGAGCCAACCGCGATAGTGTGTCACAATTAGATTTACCGTTAACAACAGTATGAGCGACAAACACATTACCACTCACTTGGTGCGAGATACCGCCGGACGCACTGCATTTCAAGAACATTCTGAAGGGCTATTTTTGACCTCCAGCTTTGCTTTTGGTAGCGCCGAAGAAGCCGCAGAACAATTCGCCCGACCAATGGCCGAATATGTGTATTCACGTTTTTCCAATCCTAATATTAAAACGCTCAATAAACGAGTGGCAACACTAGAGAGTGCAGAAATGGCGCTATCTACTGCCAGCGGCATGTCAGCGCTTTTGTCAGTGGTGATGGGGGTATGCAAAGCCGGCGACTCCATTCTTTGTGGCGGTAATGTCTTTGGCGCAACTGTGCAGTTACTATCCAACACCGTACGCAAGTTTGGTGTACGTGTGGATTATGTCTTTGGGGGGATTGATGACTGGCGCCAAGCAATGCGACCAGAAACAACTTTATTAATTGTGGAAACGCCCTCCAATCCAATGATAGAAATAACCGACCTTGCCGCATTGGCGGACATTGCTCATCAAAATGACGCACTATTGGCAGTGGACAATTGTTTCTGCCCTTGGGGACAGCGACCCTTGGCGTGGGGATGCGATTTGGTTATTCATTCGGCAACGAAATACTTAGATGGTCAAGGACGAGTGCTGGGCGGTGCCATTGCTGGTAGCGAAAAATTGCTAGGTGAACGGATATATCCCTTTTTACGCTCCGGCGGACCGGCAATATCGCCTTTTTCTGCATGGACAATCTCCCGCGGAATGGAAACACTGGGATTGCGCATGCGCGCCCATTGTGAGTCAGCACTAACGCTGGCGTCATGGTTAGAAACACAACCACAAGTAACACGAGTACTTTATACTGGGCTACCATCGCATCCCGCGCAGACGCTGGCACTGCAGCAACAAAACGGGCTGGGTGGTGGTGTCATTACCTTACAAATTAAAGGTGGGCGCGACGAAACATGGCGTTTTATCAATGCGCTATCCTGCTTTTCCATCACTGCTAATTTTGGCGACGTTAAGTCCACGGTAACGCATCCAGCTTCCACCACACACTCGCGAGCACCCGAATATGCCCGCCTTCGCATGGGGCTGACCGAAAATTGGGTGCGGCTGTCAATCGGCTTGGAATATGTAGAAGATTTGCGCGAAGGTTTGGCGCAAGGGTTGGCAGCAATTTAAACAGAAACATATAAAAATGCGCGCCACATTGCAACACAAAAAACGCTGCCCTATTTCAAAGAAAAAGGAGCATCTCTTTTTCTTTGTGATACCCTTGAAATAATGGAAATTTTTCCTCTCGAGTCTGTTGATTTAATATTAACGGCAGATTTTCATGCCATTCAGGAAAGCGCGTCTCTGTAAATAAGAGACAATGGGACAAAAGCAATGGAATAAAAGAATATTTCAAATTTCACCAGCAATGGATTTCAATGTGCCGCCGAATACTAAAGCCTAGTGGCACACTATGGGTATCGGGAACATATCATTCAATTTACTTATGCGGTTTTGCTTTGCAGTAAGGTGACTGGCATATACTTAATGATATTTCTTGATATAAGCCAAATACCGCTTGTTTGCTACGAGTCACGAAACTCTTATTTGGGCACGAAAAACAAAAATAGCAAAGCATTATTTTGATTACTCATTGATGAAAGAGGGCAATTGGTCAAACGATATTATTAAAAAAGATAATAAACAAATGCGGAGTGTTTGGGCTATAAACACTCCTCACTCTAATAAAAAAATACGGAAAACACCCTACACAAAAGCCCATTTCATTAATGAACAGAATAATTCTTTCTTCTAGTAGAGAATACGATACTGTGTTAGATTCATTTTGCGGCAGTGCAACAACTGGAGTTTCGATTTTATACAACAAAAGAATTTTTATAGGTATAGAGAGCGAATGGATGACCTTTCCCTATTATTGACTATTCGTGGCAGAAACGCACTCCAGAATTGAGTTTTTATGTTGGAGAACAAAAAATTACTGCTTGTGGCGTTCAAACTGAGGTGGGCGGCGGTTATGAGGGAACTCAAAATATTGTGCTAGTAGAAGCAAAAAATGCAACCTCAACCAATACAATCATACGTCAGCTATATTATCCTTATAGACAATGGCAACATTACACGAAAAAAAACGTTTCTATTTTATTTTTTGAGAAAAGGGATGTAGCAGAAGGGGCTGAATATCATTTATGGGAATTTATTTTCAATAATCCAGAAAAATATAATAGTATTTCATTAAAAAGAGGTTGTCGTTACTTGATAACGTTTAATTAGCATAACAATACATAAACAGTTAAGAAAATACTGACGTTTTTTGTGGTAGCAACTCCGAAATAATTTTGTACAACCCGTCACAAAGAAATCGTCTATCTTGCAAAATTCATGTCAAAATAAACTACGTCATTGAGTGAGCCAGCATAGCCTCTTGTTAAGGTACGGTAGCCTTTGTTACAATCAAGTTTTGTTGTTAACGATTTCGCCCCGCCCAAAAGACCCTTTATGAGTAAATCCGCTACCGCCCTTAATTCTGTCATCCATTTGCAGCCACAGATAATGCCATTACCTGCTGATTTACCCGATTTTGAGCAAACGATTATTCAGCACAAAGCGCGAATTCGCCGTAATCGCGTACGTATTTTTCAAATTAATATCGGTAAAAAATGTGACCTGGCTTGCCACCATTGTCACGTGGAGGCCGGCCCAAAAAACCCTGACAATATGGTCGGTGACACTGTTGACCGCGTAATTGAACTGCTGACCAATGCGCCGGATATGGAAATTTTAGATATTACTGGCGGCGCACCAGAACTTAATCCACATTTTCGTCGGCTTGCCACCGCTGCCCGCAACGCGGGAAAAATCGTATATGACCGTTGCAATCTCACCGTGCTTTTTCAACCCGAGCAAGAAGACACGCCTGAATTTTTAGCTGCTAACGGCATCACCATTATCGCGTCTCTGCCATGTTATACAGAAGACAATGTAGAAGAACAACGCGGTCGTGGTGTTTTTGATAAAAGTATAAAAGGTCTGCAACGGCTCAATGCTCTCGGCTATGGCAAAGCAGGTAGCGGTTTGGAATTAAATCTAGTGTACAACCCTGTCGGCGCACACCTACCACCATCGCAAGCACAACTAGAAGCCGATTACCGCGCATATTTAGATAAGCACTTCAGCATTGTGTTTAACTCCCTGTTTACTATCACTAACATGCCGATTAAACGCTATCGCCATTATTTAGAACGCGAGGGAATGTTGGAAAACTATATGCTCCTCTTAGTAGAAAATTTCAATGCCGCCGCCGCCGCTGGAGTAATGTGTGCTGACACGTTATCGGTAGGATGGGACGGGAAATTATATGATTGTGACTTTAACCAAATGCTGGATATTCCGATTAATGGCAACCCAACGACGCTGTGGGACATTCAATCATTAAACGACATTCCCACTGGTATTGCTTTTGATAATCATTGCTATGGTTGTACGGCAGGCGCAGGTTCGTCTTGTAGTGGCGCTCTTTTATAAATTTTACATTAAAAATAACGAGGAAGAACTATGCTCGCAATTATTGGCGGGTCGGGTTTTTATCAGATGGAAAATTTCGCTGTGGTGGAACGGCGAGATGTAGACACTCCCTACGGCAAACCGTCAGCGCCACTGACCGTGGTGGAATGTCACGGGCAGCAAGTGTTTTTTTTACCACGTCACGGTGACGCTCATACGCTGTTGCCATCAGACATTAACTATCGCGCTAATATCTGGGCGCTCAAACAGGCTGGCGCCCGACAAGTGATCGCGGTATCGGCATCCGGCAGTTTGCGGGAAGCATTGCGACCAGGTGATTTTGTAGTACCGTCACAGTATTTTGACCACACTAAGGGAACTCGGGCACGCACCTTTTTTGGTGACGGTCTTGTCGGTCACATATCCACCGCTCACCCTGTTTGCCCAGAACTCAGTTCAGCACTAGCGACGGCGTGTCGTGACTGCGGTCACACAGTACACGAAAATTCCACTTATGCCTGCGTAGAAGGTCCACGCTTAGGCACACGCTGTGAAAGTTTCTTTTTACGCGACTCGGTTAAAGCCGATATTGTCGGCATGACCAACGTGCCAGAAGTATTTTTAGCACTGGAAGCACAACTATGTTACGCAACGTTGGCTCTTGTCACTGATTATGATTGTTGGATGGATGATCCTACGCATCATGTGACGGTAGATATTGTCATTCAGCGTTTTAGTGAGAGCATTTCCCGCGCCCGTGATGTTGTATCGCGCCTACTGGCAGCTCCTCCGCCGGTAAACGAAGAACATCGGCAATCGGCAAGCAAAGCAATACTGACGCCCTCAGCAGTACGGAAGCAACAGCACGAAATACTGCTAAAAACATTATTAGTCTAATTTCTGCTACTTACCTTTTGAATAGCTATCAATTTTTTCGCTAATGCGTGCCGAAGCGGCGGCACGCAAGCACCCACCATTTACTCACTTAAATATTGAAAAACCGGTCATAATTAAACGATTAAAGTGCCGGCACGCTGGTTAATAAGCCACTCTGTGCAACACCATCAAAAATAAATTGTACCGCCAACGCGGTAAGCAATACGCCAAAAACACGGGCGATAACATGCATACCAATAATCCCCAGCACTTTTTGTAGTTGATTAGCCAGCAACATAGACACCAGCGTCAACAGTAAAACCAGCACCAAACCAACTAAAACCGCCGCCTGTTCCAATGGCACACCTTCAACGTCCACCATGAGCAAAACTATTGCGCTCATGCTGCCGGGACCAGCAATAAGCGGCATTGCCAGCGGAAAAACAAAAATTTCACTGCGCGCCGACGCCTCTTTGCGTTCTTCCGGCGTAGCAGAACTAGCACCGGACTCACGTGCAAATACCATTTCTATACCGATAAGCAACAGTAATACACCGCCAGCAGTGCGAAAAGCAGGCATGGAGATATTCAAACTTTTGAGCAATGTGGCTCCAAAAAAAGCAAAAATCAACATGATGATGCCCGCCAGAAGGACGCTGCGCCACGCTGTCGCCCATTTTTCTGCATTGGTGCCATAAGCTGTTAATGCTGCATAAATAGCAGCAACATCAAAAGGGCTAATCGTGGCAAAAAACGTAGTTGCAGAAATAATGAGCGTTTCCAACATTCAAAAACCTAGCTCATTTGCCGCATAGTGACAAACTCTTCGGCGCTAGTAGGATGCACTCCAATCGTAGAATCAAAATCTTGCTTCGTAGCTCCCAAGCGAATGGCAACAGCCAAGCCTTGGATAATTTCGGCCGCATCATCACCAATCATATGCGCGCCCAGCACTCGTCCATTGTCCGGCGCTGTCACTAATTTCATCAATGTTTGCGTTGTGTTTCCAGAGAATCCACTCTTCATGGGGCGAAACACACTTTTATAAATGACGGGGTTAATTCCCGCATCGCGCGCCATTTCCTCGCTCATACCCACCGTTGCCATTGGCGGACGAGAAAACACCGCCGTAGGAATGTGAGCATAATCCAATTGTGCCGCTGTGTTGCCACAAAAAACGCGGTCAACAAATACTCCCGCCTCCGCCGTTGCCACCGGCGTAAGCGCTGGAGTATCCAACACATCGCCAATGGCATACAACCAATCGGCGGCAGTTTGATAATCCGCATTAACCGGCAGTGTGCCGTTGGCGCGCGGCTTTACCAGCGTGTGTTCCAGTCCGATGTTATCGGTAAGTGGCCGGCGACCAGAAGCAAACATAACCAAATCCGCTTCCGTATCATCACCGCCAGCGAAGCACACTCGCAAAGCACCGCTCGCTTGTTTAATAATTTTTTGTGGCGCAACACCGGCGCGCACCGTTACACCTCGGGCAGCGATTTCAGTGGCGATATGCTCACGCAAATCCTCATCAAAACTGCGCAATGGCAAGTCAGCACGAAAACACAGCGAAGTATCAACACCCAGCCCCGCCAAAATACCAGCAAATTCTAGTGCAATATAACCACCGCCGACTACCACAGCACGACGCGGCAGCTCGGACAGATAAAACATATCATCGGATAATAATGCCATATCGGCACCAGGAATATTCAATCGCACAGGCGCACCACCAACCGCCAACAACACTTTATCAGCATGAAATTCAATGTTCCCAGCCCGCACTCGGCGCTCACCAACAAGCTGCGCTTCTGCCGCAATAAGATGCACACCGGCGCTGGTAAGCAACTTTTCATATACAGCGTTTAGTCGCTGAATTTCACGATTTTTATTGTCGCGTAAAACGTCCCATTGCATAGTACCGGCAACCGCTTGCGTCCAGCCAAAAGCAGGCGCCGCTGCAGCTTCTTCGGCAAATGAAGCGGCATAAACAAACAATTTTTTTGGCACACAACCGACATTGACACAAGTGCCACCCAGAGCACCACGTTCGGCAAGTGCGACTCGCGCACCCTGAGCTGCCGCTAACCGCGCCGCACGCACGCCACCACTGCCTCCACCAATTACAAACAAATCATATTGCATAAAACAGATTATACGGTTTGGTAAAACAGATAAAATATAATTTTTGAGAAAAATTTTATGCTACCATTAATTACTGGTTCAATCGCTTTTGATTACATTATGCGCGTCAACGGACGCTTCACCGAACGCCTTCCGACGCCGCTTCATCCCGGATTTAGCGCTGCTTATGCCACACCATCGCTACGCCGCGCCTTTGGCGGCTGTGCCGGTAACATCGCCTACGGGTTGCGACAATTGGGAGATTCTCCAACAATTATGGGAACAGTAGGCGATGATTTTTCGCCCTACCGAAAGTATCTACGTTCCTTAGATATTGATGATACATATGTTAAAACTATCCCCGACATCTTTACTGCACAAGCCTACATTATTAATGACGATGACAATAGTCAATTGATTTTATTTCACGCCGGTGCCGCCAATGAAGCTCACCAACAAAGCATTGTTGACCTGCCCACACCTCCGCCACTGGCCATTGTCAGCCCCAACGGACGTGAGGGAATGCTGCGTTTTGGTCGAGAACTAGCAGCAGCGCAAACACCGTTTATTTTTGATCCTGGTCAGGCGATTGACTTATTTTCGGGAGAAGAGTTAATCACGCTGATGGAACAATGTACTTGGGCAATTGTCAATGCCGATGAATTTGCAGCATTAGAAAAAACTACCGGCATCAGCCGCACTCGAGCCACCGAAATGGTGCAGGCTCTAATCATCACATACGGTGAAAATGGTTCGGAAGTGTTCGCTAGCGATACGCATTACCACGCCGATGCTGCACGACTGGGAGAAACTCAAGACACTACCGGCTGTGGCGATGCTTATCGCGCCGGCGTCATTCACGGGCTGTTACGCGACTGGGAGTGGCCACGAATTATCCGTTTTGCTGCCGTGGTGGCTGGCGCTAAGGCCGTGCACAACGGTGGTCAAGGCTATTGCATCACCGCCGCCGAAGCGACCACGCACAGTGAAAAAATATTTAGCTAATTTGTTTCACAATATTTTTACATCCTTTAGCGGTAATAAAAGCACACGAAAAAAACATTAGCGCCACAATCTAAAGCAAAACGTTACCAAAAGGCTATGATTAAAATCGTCCGGTGGATCCAAATCCGCCATCACGCTCTGTAGTTTGTGAAAAATCGCTAATGATTTTGAGATCCGCACGTGCCACTGGCATGATAATTAACTGCGCCATGCGTTCGCCGGGATGCAAGTTATAGTTGTCGGTGCCACGATTGAATAGCACTACCCGTATTTCGTTTTGATAATCCGAATCAATAATACCAATAGTATTTGCCAATACAATGCCGTGTTTAACACCCAACCCGGAGCGCGGCGCTAATAGCGCCATATAACCGGGATTGCCGATAGAAATAGCAATCCCAGTACCGACATTGGCAACTTCGCCCGGCGCGATAAGTTGCGGTGTATCTAAACAAGCCCGCAAATCCATGCCTGCCGACCCTGTTGTGGCATAAGCCGGACTAGGAAAATCACGTCCCACACGAGCATCAATGATACGGGTTTCAATTTTAAGCATAATATTCTCCAAGTTATTCAGCGCAGACGACGCAAATGTGCGGCCTGCCCACGGGTAGATGAATCTTTCCCGGCAATACCCTCATCATCCATAACGGTCAACAGCTCGCCAATCAGTGATTTTCCTAATTCCACGCCCCATTGGTCAAAAGCGTTCACACCCCAAATAACGCTTTCCACAAAGGTGCGGTGTTCGTACAATGCCAGTAACCTTCCCAGCGTAAAAGGTGTTATTTTTTCAAACAACAAAGTAATGGAAGGACGTCCACCAACACAACGACGATGAGGTTCAATATCGCCGCTAGTACCATGAAGCAGCGCTTCGGATTGAGCCAAACAATTTGCTAGCAATACACGATGATTAGCGTCTAGTGCCGAATCGTGGCTGCGTGCAACTGCGACAAATTCACACGGAACAACGTCCGTACCTTGGTGCAGCAATTGAAAAAAAGCGTGCTGCGCATTGCTCCCGGTCGCTCCCCACACCACCGGTCCGGTATGTCGTACAGCGGTTCTCCCACCGGCACCCGCCTGTTTGCCATTGCTTTCCATATCCAACTGCTGCAAATAAGCCGGCAAATGCCGTAGCCGGTGACTGTACGGCAACACCGCGCGGGTTGGATAGCGAAAAAAATTACGGTGCCAAACGCCAACAAGCCCCAACATAAGCGGCAAATTTTTCGATACCGGTGCCGCACAAAAATGCTTGTCCATACAATGTGCACCGCTCAGCAAATCAAAAAAATGTTTTGTGCCGACAGCAATGAGCAGTGGTAACCCAATTGCCGACCACAATGAATAACGTCCACCCACCCAGCCCCACAATTCAAATATACATTCGCGGGCGACACCAAAAGCTGCTGCTTTTTCAGGCGCAGCCGTTGCCGCCGCGAAATGCCGCCAAACATCATTGTCGCCAACAGCATGAGCCAGCCAGTTTTTTGCCATTTCCGCATTAGCGAGTGTTTCTGTGGTACTAAAGCTTTTGGAGGACACAATAAATAGCGTTCGACACGGATCCAGCGTGGCCACGATATCAGCAAAATGAGTACCGTCAATATTAGAAACAAAATGCAACCTCGGACCATCGTGATACGAACGCAGCGCCGTTGCCACTAAGCGTGGCCCCAAGTCGCTACCTCCAATACCGATACTGACTACATCGGTAAAAGGTTGCTCATTAGTGGCAGTAAGATTACCGTGGCGAATACGTTTAGCAAAATCAATAAGACGCGCCTGTGATTGGCGAATCGCAGTCATAATATCAATACTACCAACAATCAAAGAAGACTTACTTTGGCTGCGCAAGGCGGTGTGTAATGCTGGGCGGTCTTCACTGTCATTAACAGCATCACCAGAAAATAGTGCATCACGCCGCGCTTCAACACCCGCAGCTTGCGCTAACTGAATCAGTAATGAAACGGTCTTAGCAGTCAGGCACACTTTGGAAAAATCCATCAACAAATCATCTAACTGCAAAGAGAAATTATCAAACCGTGCCGAGTCTTCGGCAAACAATTGCCGCAGCGTATGCGTACCGATCAGCGTACGTTGATGCGCCTGCAACTCCTTCCACGCATGTGTTTGTTCAATCCCGCTGGTGGTGAAAATACTCACAGAAATATAAAATACGATAAAACCCGCATTTTATGCCAAGCGCAAAATTTTTCTTATCAATTTAAAGATATGGTTTCCTGTTACCGTTTTTCGCTAAGCCGCCGTTGATTCCGCTGAACCGACAGGAATATGTCGACGCCCAACCATCGCGTCAATAACCATATTTTGAAAGCGGTGGACCGGCTCCTCAAAGTGATAACACATGCGACCACCCGCATAAGGATTCTGCGCAAGTCCTCGTTGCACTTTTTCGCAAATGCTAACATCTTCCAAATTCACCTCATCCCAAAAACTCAACACTTCATTAATTTCTTTGTTGGAAGCATCTTTGGCACACTCAGGATGGCTGACAAGCCATGCCGTTTCAGTCGTCCGTGACGCCGACACGGGACGCGCTAAAATGATAAAGGCATGACTCGGCATAACGAAAATAATCACGTTGGGAAACAATCCAAAAAAATAACCGCTAGCCTGTTCCACTGTAGACAAACCAGACAAATTTTTCATACTAAGCCAGCCAGCGTCATCAGTAGTAGTAACCGGAGAAGTGCAAATTCCACAATACATTCCGTCACCCTGCCACCGATGGTGGTCAACAATACGCGATGTTTTAGCAAGCCGCGGGTGTACCCACGGCAAATGGTAGTATTCCACGGCATTTTCAACCAACAATTTCCAGTTACACTGAATGTCGTATGTGCGCTCTCCCAACACTTCCCATTCGTCCAGCCGGTAATTAGCCAATCGAGTTGATAAATCACCGACAACGTCTTGCAGTGACGGCGCGGTATCATCCAGACAGGCAAATACCAACATACCCCACTGTGCTACACGCACCGGAAATAGTCCAAATTCCTTTTTGTCAAAATCGCGCAAATGAGACATGTCATGCATCTTTATCATCCGACGATTAGCGCCCTTGTCAAAAAGCGGTGTGCCCACGCAGTCGCCACGCAAATTGTATCCCCAGCCGTGATAAGGGCAAATAATATGTTTTTTGACAGCGCCACTGGCAGCGCACAGTTGTGTACCGCGATGCCGGCAGACATTGTAAAAACCTCGCAAATCCCCCCCCCTCATCGCGAGTGATAATAACCGATTGACCACCAATATCGGTGACTAGAATATCACCGGTATTTTTTACTTGAGTTGCAGGTCCTGCGACCACCCAGTTGCGGCCGAACACCTGCCGCTGCTCCAAATCAAAAAAATCAGAATCTGTATAGGCATCAGGAATAAGCGTGACAGCAGACTCCACAGACGCACGACTACCAGTGTATGTGTCTTCACACAAATAACGGTGAGACATGTTAACTCCAAGGAAACGGACTATTAGAAACTGGATGCGTTTGCCCCTCAGCAAAACGAGAAAATCGAAACGGCTTAAGCAATTGTTGTTCGTCACCCTGCAATTCTGCTGCCACCAAAGCACCCACGCCAATCATTTTATAACCGTGATTAGAATCGGCAATAAAATAAACATTGTCGCCACCAATACGGTCAAAAACCGGAAAATTATCCGGTGTAAAACAGCCAATGCCACCGGACGGTTCGCGCCGATATTGTGACCATTCAGTGGAAAATCGTTCCTGACAGTGCGCTAATGCCGACATCCACATTTCAGCAAAATCTTCACCAACAATAAATTCTGGCGAATCGGGACCATAAGGGTCAACCGACACATCAACGGCATTTCGAAGTACCTCGTGTGGTGCCGCACCACCTTGCACACCATTAAAGTGAAAATCTGGTTTGTAATAAATCCCCCACGGCTTTTCAGTGATAATGTGACCATCCACTATGGAGCGCAACGCTGCATCAGAATCTACATGCACCACCGGTGGCAAACCACCGCTCGCATCGGTAAGAAAGTCCGGTGCTACACCCAGAGTTCCCTCTTGCAAAGACCAGTAGCGCCACATGGCTCTTTCTTCGCTTGTGCCGCCGGCGGCAACTGGTATGCATTGCGGCAATTCCAACATTTTCCAACACTCATACACCCAAGGACCGACAGCGATAACGACCTGCTCGCAATCAATATTGCCACGTGTCGTTCTAACCGTTCGCACTGCACCCGACGAATCCGTATCAAGACCAACGACGGCAGTATTTTCAATAATCGTTGCGCCGTTAGCACAAGCTTTTTGCGCGAGCCCCTGTATTGATGCCTTATTGTTGGCATACCCCCCACGCTTTTCGTGTAACACTGAAGTAACACCTTCGGCACGCCAATCGGGATAAATTTGTTTCATGTACTGTCGCGTTTGCTCAGCTCCTTCAATAAATTTGGACTCATAACCAATATCAGCCTGTTCTTTGGCAATTCCGCGCACTTGCTCACGCATAGATTCCATACTGATTTGTAGATAGCCGACAGAGTGATACGAAAATGCTTCTGGATCGCTTTCCCAAACACCAACACTGTGCGCCATCAATTCGCGCATAGCAGGTTGATAATAGTTGTTGCGTACTACACCGCAAGCAATGCCAGAAGCGCCAGCACCGATAGTTGACTTGTCCACAATGACTACGTCAGCGGCAGTCTTGAGGTGCGCTGCCACAGATAAGCCGTGAATACCAGCACCGATAATAACAATCCGCGCATGCGCGGGAATTGAATTGTTCATTTCTCTCTCTCCATACTAAAAAAATTATAACTACAAATGCCTTTTCCTACTTTCCCGCCAATCTTTCAAACCATTGCATATCCCATTCATTCAACCGCTAAAATTTGAGCGTCATTCAATAGAAAAACAATTACGTATTGTAAGATAAAATATTACGTAATTATGCTCTTTTTTTTCTAAGCAGGTTTGATGAAAAAATCGCTTAATTTATGTAATTCGCTGAAAAATAATATCAGTCGTCCCCCGACCTTCGTTAATCCCACGTTCAGCAAAACGGGTATGTGGACGCGCCGCCAACCTCTTCGCCGCTTCCGCCTCGGACATACGTTCAAAACAGGCATTAGCCAAAAAATAATCATTTGTGGCATCGGCATAGGATTGCCAATCGGTAGCCATGTGAAAAAACCCGCCGCGCATGATTTTTTGCGCCAATAGCGCAACAAAAGCGGGGTTGAGCAAACGGCGCTTATGATGGCGTTTTTTTGGCCACGGATCAGGAAAAAACACGTACACGCCAGCCAACGTATCGTCAGCGATCATTTGCGGCAACCACAAAGCAGCGTCAGCGCAAACAACACGTGCGTTGGTTATTTGCGCTGAATCCAATTTATTAAGTAGCGCCCCCACACCGGGTGTATACACTTCAAAACCGACATAATTATTTTCCGGCTGTGCCAACGCCAACGCTGCCAGCGCCTCACCATAACCACAGCCAATTTCAATAAATAACGGCGCCTTACGACCAAACAGTACCGGCCAATCCATATCCGCTGCCGCATCTGTCACATAACACGCCCACAGTTGTTGCAGAGCGCGCTTTTGCGCAACGGTAATACGTCCTTCACGACGTACATAACTGCGTACGCCTTTGACAGCAGGAATTTGTGAGTGCGTCATGTCAATTACCAACAGCGACAGTGTTTATTATTTTCCGATAATGCCGGCCGTCGGCGACGAAGGTGCGGCGGCATAATCCTGCCGTGTCATTCTACCGGCTAAATATGCTTCCCGCCCAGCTTCAACAGCCAGGCGCATGGCAGCAGCCATTCGTACTGGCATACGCGCTTTGGCAATGGCGGTATTCATGAGGACACCATCGCAACCCAACTCCATAGCAATGGCGGCATCTGATACCGTACCCACTCCGGCATCTACAATCACCGGTACTTGCGCGTTTTCTATGATAATTCGCAAATTATGCGGGTTAACGATGCCCATGCCAGAGCCGATGAGAGAGGCCAGTGGCATAACCGCTGCACAACCGATATTTTCCAATTCTCTCGCCACAATTGGGTCATCACTAGTATAGGCCATCACATCAAAACCATCCGCTACCAGTTCCCTTGCCGCTGCCAATGTCTGTACCACATCGGGAAACAGCGTTTTCTCGTCTCCCAACACTTCCAGTTTGACAAGCGAAGCACCTAACAATTCTCGTGCTAATTTAAGCGTCCGCACAGCGGCAGCGGCATCATAACAGCCGGCGGTATTTGGCAAAATGGTAAATTGATTTGGCGGCAAAGCCTCCAGTAATGAAGGTTCACCTGCGTCCTGACCGATATTTGTACGACGCACGGCAACAGTAACAATTTGAGTACCGCTGGCATCAACAGCAGCACGAGTTTCATCAAAATCACGATATTTTCCAGTGCCCACCAAAAGCCGTGAAGCATAATCACGTCCGGCAATACGTAAACAATCTGCCATCAGCCACCTCCCACGGCAGTGACAATCTCTATCACATCGCCATTATGAAGACATTCATTTTGATGCCTACTTTGGGGAACAATGATTCCATTTTTTTCCACGGCAATTTTTTGTCCACGTAAATTCATGGTGTTCAACAAGTCAGAGACGGTCCCGCCGCTATTCAGATGTCGCACAATGCCGTTAACAGTGCAGGTGATTTCCATTACTTGAATAACTTCCTTATCATTTATTATTTAATAAAAAGTTAATTATCCTTGATATGCTGAAAAAAACACATCATTTTTTGCCCCCAGAAGATATAGTGTTGATAAGTACGGTAACCATAGTACCCGCAGACACGCCATCAACACTGCCCTGGCGATCACCCTGCTGGATAATGGCATTACCGCTTTGAGAAAGACGGGCAACAATATCGTAGCTGTCAGTACTGCTCATATTTATCGCCGGTGCCATGGCATCGTCATCGCTCAATGTTACCGTAAGCGGCAGTTGGAATGTTGTCAAACTACGCACCGCCAATGGAACCGAAGCACCGTCATCAGCAGCCTTGGCAAAAATAAAAAGCGTATCGGACTCATCCACACGTTGAGTTTGGCTTAATTGCACTATAACTACCACATTGCTTTTTTTCGCTTTTGTAGCACTGGAGGCGACCAATTTTTCTTCCAAGTCGGTAATAGCGACAGCAATATCATTTTGTGCTTCGGGAACGTCAGCCAAATTATCGTGTGCTCGCCACCAATAGCCAAGCGCTTCATCTAAAAGCCCACGCCGCTCAGCGTGCAAGCCAGCAAGCCACAAAATAGATGGCGCCTCAGGCGTTTTTATAAGTGCTACCGTCAACAAACCGCTAAGTGTGTCATCATCGGTCGACAACCCCTTCATCATCAGCGCGTCAATGTTGGCCGCGAGTAACTCTGACGTATTACCAACGACGGCGCGAGCGCGGGCATAATAGTCAGCAGCAGCAGCATAGTCGCCCTGCGCGCCCATCACTCTTCCTAGCCAAGCTAGCGCCTCGGCGTCTTGCGGATGAGTAACAGTACGCTGTTTTAGTTTAGCAGTGAGTTCTTCTATACTCGGCGGCGGCATCAACGTTGCGGGCGTACCAAGAAAAAAATACAGCAGCGGTGTAAACAGCAACAATACAACCGTCGTAAACACCACACTACGCCAGTCTTTTTTAAACACAGGCTGTACGGCTAACGCAGGTGATATTTCTTTACCCGCTTCTTGCAACAACTGATAGGCAATTTCTTCCTCATACTCATGTACCTCTTCAGGAGTAGTATCACTAGCGACAGCGCGAGCATCATCCAATCGCTCTCGGGCAGCACTAATGTTTTCATCACGCGCAGTATCATGTTGATTGCATGGCCGCCGTAAAAAAGCAGGCAACACAAACGCCAACGACAACAACATCATTAGCAAAGCGACAACTATAAAAGTAATATTCATTTTTTTTCCAACAGACGAGCAGCGTCTTGACGTTGAGCAACACTAAGTTCGGCACGCCGCTGCCGGCGAAGGGTGGTTGGTAGTAGCGCCAACGCCATTACCACCAGCACAAAAGGTGCCAACCACAATGCCGCCGTACTACCTTTAACAGGTGGTTGATACAATACAAAATCGCCATAACGCGCCACCATAAAATCAATGATTTTCTTATCACCAGCATTAGCGCGCACCATATCACCAATAATAAGACGCATATCTTTGGCTAGTGGCGCGTCCGATTCGGACAGCGTTTGATTTTGACAAACCAAGCAACGCAGCTGCTTAATAAGGCTCGCGTATTGAATTTCTTGCTGCTCATCATCAAAATGTGTAATGTCAATACCACCACCGACAGCAGGTAATATAATGGAGAAAAAACAAATTATCGCCAGCAACTGAACAACAATTTTTCGTGATGATTTAATATTCATTATTTGGACGCAGCATCTTGTAAGCGCCGTACTAACGGTAAAATAGTTTCCACAATATCGCGCTCGTTGAGCACCCCCACATGTTTGTGGCGAATAATTCCGCCGTCATCAATGACAAAAGTTTCAGGTACCCCATATACGCCCCAGTCCAACCCAACACGACCATCGGCATCTATCACTGACACGCGGTACGGATTTCCCCATTGTTTCAGCCACGCAAGAGCGCTATCACCGATATCTTTATAATTCAGCCCCACCAATATGGTTTCCTCTTGCAACAAATTAACCAGCAATGGGTGTTCAGCACGACAACTTACGCACCACGATGCCCAGACATTGAGTAACCATACGTGCCCACGAAAATCTTCAGGTGTGATATGCCGCTCCGGTTCACTGAGAGATGGTAGTGAAAAAGCAGGCACCGGTTTATCCACCAGCGGCGACGGCACATGACGTGGGTTTAAATACAACCCCGCCAGCATAATCCCCGCCAGCGGCAAAAAAATAAGTAGCGGTAGTAGGCGCTTCATGTGACACGACGGCGGCGATAACGGCGATCAGCAGCGGCTATTGCTGCACCCAACGCTATTAGCAATGCACCACCCCAAATAAAACGAACAAAAGATTTGAATTGCAAACGCGCACTCCAAGCGCCGTCACCCAGCGGCTCGCCCAGTGACACGTACCAGTCGCCGCTCCAACCTACGGCAATGCCCGCCTCCGTCATCGTATTATCAGGGCTAGCATGATAAGTGCGTTTTTCTGGTCGCAGCAAGGCGACTGTGGCATCTCCCTTACGCACCCGCACTTGCCCCACAATAGCGCGGTAATTACCACCTTCTTCAGAACCAATGTGTTCCAATTCAAAAATGTGAGAACCTAACAATTGCGGCTCACCGATAGCCAATCGGACGTCTTTTTCTTGAGAGTAAACACTCACCAGCGTGACACCAACAATAAATACGGCAACGCCAGCGTGGGCCACAGACATGCCCCAAAAACCGCCATTAACACCGCCACCAGCACGCAACCGGTCGACAACACCACGCAATACACCCAATAATATCCAACCAGCAAGAACAAGTCCTGGCACCGCTGTCCATTGATACCCACCATCAAAAAATAAGGGCAACAAAACACCAACAATAATTGCCGTCAGTAGGGGAGAAAATAATTTTCCGGCAAGTCTCGAAGCGGTGTCACTTTTCCAGCGACAGATCGAGCCAACAGTAGCCAAAGCGGCAGGCACCACCGCTAGCGGCACGAAAATTAAATTAAAATAAGGAGGCCCCACCGATATCTTTCCTACGCCCAGCGCGTCCAGTAAAATCGGATAAATCGTGCCAAGCAACACACTGAACGCCGCCACGACAAGAAAAATATTATTGAGCAAAATGCCCGTCTCACGCGATACCAAAGCAAAGCGTCCCGCGCCAGCCAATCGCGGTGCTCGCCAAGCATACAACGACAGCGAACCACCCACGGTAAGCACTAGTAATAACAAAATAAACAACCCACGTTCGGGATCAGTTGCGAATGCGTGTACTGACGTCAACACGCCAGAACGAACCAAAAAAGCACCCAATAAGCACAGTGAAAAAGTAAGAATAGCTAACAATGCCGTCCATGGCTTAAACACCCCGCGCGCTTCGGTAGCAGCTAATGAATGCAGCAAAGCGGTACCAGCCAACCAAGGCATAAAAGAAGCGTTTTCCACCGGATCCCAAAACCACCATCCTCCCCAACCCAATTCATAATAGGCCCACCAACTGCCAAGCATAATGCCAATAGTAAGAAATCCCCATGCAGCCAAAGTCCACGGTCGCGCCCAACGCGCCCAAGCCGAATCCATCCGACCAGACAAAAGTGCGGCAATGGCAAAGGCAAAAGCAACCGAAAAACCTACATATCCCATATACAGCATAGGCGGATGAATAATAAGCCCTATATCCTGCAATAGCGGATTTAAATCACGCCCTTCGTCCGGAATGGGAAACAATCGCGTAAAAGGATTAGACGTAAATAACATGAAAAGCAAAAACCCTACGTTTATCAGCCCCAACACGCCGATAATTTGCGCCCGTATAGTTAGCGGCATACGACGACCAAATACAGTAACCGCTGCCGTCCATCCCGACAGCATGAGCAACCACAACAGCAATGAACCTTCGTGGCCGCCCCACACCGCAGACAACCGATAGGCAAGCGGCAAAGCGGTATTGGAATTTTGAGCTACATACAGCACAGAAAAATCGTTTTTCTCAAAAAGAAACATTAGCAATGCGAACGCCAGTGCTACAAAAAAGCATTGCGCCAATGCGAAATTGTCCGCCGCCGCCATCCACGTGACACGTTGTCGCCACGCGCCAGCAAGCGGTATAACGGCTTGCAACAGCGCCAACAACAGCGCCAGTGCCAGCGCCACTTGAGCTAACTCAGCAATCATTGTTGCAAAGAACCAGCAGCTTTGAGTGCGTCGTGAGCTTCTGGCGGCATATAATTTTCATCGTGTTTAGCCAACACTTCATCAGCTACCAGCACACCTGCTTGCCACACACCGCGCACCACCACACCCTGCCCTTCACGAAATAAATCTGGTAGTACCCCACTATAAGAAACAGTAACCGCATTAATAGTGTCGGTTACGGCAAAGCGCACTTCTAAATCACCCGTTTCCCGCACTATTGAATTATCAACCACCAATCCACCTAACCTCACCGGCCTTTTGGAGAAAGTAAGTTCTTTTAATATTTGTGTAGGCGTATAAAAAAATAAAAGATTTTGTCGAAAAGCGGCAACAGTAAGTGCCACTGTTGCCGAAGCACCGACAAGAACACACAGTACCAAAATAAGACGACGACGACGGCGTGGAGTCATGTATCGCGCTGCACCAATCTCTGCAAAGCACGCACTTTACGGCGATGAACTGCCAACCACAACAACGCCAGCACAAGAAGCGACAACCCATAAGACGACCATACATAAACACCGTAACCGCCCATCTCAAAAAAAAGCCGCCAATCTTCCACTAACCCAATCCTCTTTCGCTCCGAACGATTTGTTGAGCCCACCGAGTACTGCCTTCTTCTTCCAAAAGCAACGCTTGTGCTTGCGTACTCAGAACAAGGCAATAAAACACCATAAATGCCCCGACCATAAACAACAAAGGAAACAGCATGTCTGGATGCATGGCCGGAGCACCCAATTTGGTAATAGTGGCCGGCTGGTGCAGCGTGTTCCACCAATCCACCGAAAAATGAATAATAGGAACATTAACCACACCTACCAGTAGCAAAACAGCACCGGCTTGTGCGGCTGCGCGACGGTCAGAAAAAGCAGTAGACAATGCCATATAACCTAAATATAAAAAAAGCAGGATGAGTTCCGAAGTCAGCCGCGCATCCCACACCCACCAAGTTCCCCACATTGGCTTACCCCAAATAGAACCGGTTACCAAGGCAAGAAAAGTAAATGCTGCTCCTACCGGCGCGGCGGCGCGGGCACAAATAGCGGCCATTTTGCCACGCCAAATGAGAGTCACCGCAGCCATGACGGCCATGCTAACGTACACGAACAATGACATCCACGCCGCCGGCACATGAACAAAAATAATACGATAACCATCTCCCTGCTGATAATCAGCAGGAGCGGCAACCAATCCACCATATAACCCCGTTCCCACCAGAGCAATAAACAACGCCGCCAACCACGGTCGCATAACATCCGCCAGACGGTAAAAATCACGCGGTGAACCCAAACGATAAATAGCGCGCCACATAGGTTAGCGAAACCCAGAACCCAACCGCAGTGCCGTAGCAGTAGCGATGGGTAGTACGGTCAAAGACAGCATGAACAACGCCGCCAGCAATAACAGTGGCGCGGCGGGAGTCACAGCAGTAACCGTTGCGGCCGCAAAGATAACTGCTGGCAAACACAGTGGCAAAGCCAACAACGCGCCCAAAAAATGACTACGGCGAGCACCCGTAAGCAGTGCCGCACAAAATGCCGCCAGCAAGCTAAAAATCCCAGTGCCTAAAGGTAAAGTAAGTAATAACACGCCCAGCGAATCAGCAGGTAACTGCAACCATACGCCCAACAATGGCGCAAGCAACACCAGCGGCGCACAATAAGCAAGCCAGTGAGCGGCGGTTTTGGCCAAAACGGCCAGCACCAACGGCTGCGGAGAAAGTAGCAATTGCTCTAAAACGCCGTCCTCGGCGTCACTGCGAAAAATAGCATCCTGTGACAGCAAAGATGACAGCAGCGCCAACGACCAAATAACTCCCGGCGCAATACGGCGCAGCGTATCAGGTTCGGGACCGACGGCGAGAGGAAACACCGCCGCCACCAGTAAAAAGAAAATAAGCGGCGTAAGCCAATCGCCCGGATTGCGGGCAGCAAGCAACAAATCGCGCCGCAGCAGCATAAAAAAAAACACTTCATGGCGATACCAATTCCAATATTTGAGGAGACATCGGCCAGCGTGGACGCTGGTGGGTAGACATGATAACGCCACCACCATTAGAGGTGTGCGCCACCGCCATATCACTCAATTGTTGCTGCCCATCTGCGTCCAAAGCGGTAAGCGGCTCATCCAGCAGCCACAAGCGTGCATTGCTAAGCCACAACCGCGACAGCGCCACCCGACGCCGCTGACCAGCGGATAAGGTACGACAAGGCACGGCTGCTATCGGCGCCCCCCACTGCTCCAAAGCTTGTTGCGGTGAAATGGCGACGTCATCACACATGGCGGCGGCGCATTGCAAATTTTCCAAAGGAGTTAATTCACTTTTAATGCCGTCTTTGTGACCAACATAAGCAATATCGTTACGATACTCTTCGACATAGCGACGAGTATTTTTTTGTCTCCAAAAAAGGCTTCCACCATCGGATGAAAGTAGACCACAAAGTATGTTGATAAGCGAGGTTTTGCCGCTACCGTTAGCACCGATAATTTGTAATATCCCGCCCACTGGCAAAATAAAAGACAATCCACCAAAGAGAACCCGCCCGCCGCGGGAACAACGTAAATTTTTAGCTTCCAGCAAGGGTGAAATGGCAGCATTCATTGGTCTTTGATTATATCAAGCACAGGTACTGTATTTTATCCCCCAAAAATTTAGTGCACTGCCTATATCAATAATTTTTAAATCCGCACAGTATTAGCGCAAAAGTAAAATTTTCAATAACTAAGTAGAACGCTCCTTGTTACCTAAAATATTAAGAGCAATGTTCTGTATAAGTTTTTCTGCCTAGTCGGCGCTTGGTTTTTTATAAAACCGCTTTGCGGATTTTTTGTTGCAATCGTAGCCGTAGCGCATTAAGCCGTATAAACCCTTCAGCATCGCCTTGATGATAAGCACCGCCATCATCTTCAAACGTTGCCACTGTTTCATCAAACAGTGAATTGCTAGACTCGCGCGACAAAATTTGACAATTGCCCTTGTACAGTCGCAACATCACTCGTCCGCTCACCAGCCGCTGCGATTCATCAAATAATGTTTGTAGTAATTCGCGCTCCGGACTCCACCAGTAGCCGTTATATACCAGCGTTGCGTAACGCGGCATCAAATCCAAGCGCAGCCGCATAACTTCCCTATCCAAAACGATGGTTTCCAGTGCCTTACGCGCGCACAATAACACCGTTCCTCCCGGCGTTTCGTAGCAGCCGCGTGACTTCATGCCCACATAGCGATTTTCTACAATATCACTACGCCCCACACCGTGTTTGCCACCTAACTGGTTAAGCATCGTCAAAAGTTCTGCTGGCGTAAGCGTTTCACCATTCACCGCCACCGCATCACCAGCAGCAAAGTCAATGGTGACGTCTTCCCCCTCGTTTGGCGCCGCTTGCGGTGAAGCCGTGCGCTGCCACATATCTTCACGGGGAGCACACGCCGGATCTTCTAGTTCACCACCCTCATAAGAAATGTGCAACAAATTAGCATCCATACTATAGGGTGCAGCCACGCCGCGCTTTTGCTCAACCGGGATACCGTGTTTGTCTGCATAATCCAGCAGCTTTTTACGCGACAGTAAATCCCATTCGCGCCACGGTGCAATAACCGCAATGTTGGGCTCCAATGCCAGATAACCTAACTCAAAACGCACCTGATCGTTGCCTTTACCAGTAGCGCCGTGTGCAACCGCATCGGCTCCGGTTACCGCCGCAATTTCTACCTGCCGCTTGGCAATCAGAGGGCGCGCAATACTCGTGCCAAGCAAGTAATCGTGTTCGTACACGGCGTTGGCGCGAAACATCGGCCACACATAATCGACAACAAAAGTCTCACGCAAATCTTCAATATAAATTTCGCGCACACCAAATTGTTGCGCCTTGGCACGCGCAGGCTCTATTTCTTCCCCTTGCCCTATATCGGCGGTGAATGTCACTACCTCACAGCCATAGGCCTCACGCAGCCACAATAAAATAACGGACGTATCTAATCCGCCCGAATAGGCCAGTACTGCCTTACTAATTTTTTTTGTTGTCATGTTTACTCCAATTTGAACGCGGCGGTTAATCTTCCGTGCCAAGTAATTTTTCCAATAGCGCTTTTTGTGCGTGCAGGCGATTTTCAGCTTGTTGCCAGACCACACTGTGCGGACCATCAATCACCTCGGCGGCTACTTCTTCGCCACGATGTGCTGGCAGACAATGCATAAATAGCGCGTCCTTTTCGGCGCGCGCCATCAATTCAGCATTCACGCAGTAACCAGCAAATGCCGCCTGCCGCGCATGGGCATCTTCATCGCCCATGCTTACCCAAACGTCGGTCATTACCAACGCTGCGCCATCCACCGCTGTATCCAAATCAGTTATCGTAACTCCGGCTGGCGTTTCATCAAAACGATAACTAGCCGGACAAGCCACCACCAACGTCGCGCCCAAAATATCTGCAGCTTGCGCCCACGAGAAAAACACATTATTGCAGTCGCCAATCCAAGCAATTTTACGCCCCGCTAAACTACCGCGCAATTCTTCAAAAGTCATCACGTCGGCAAGCACCTGACACGGATGTGAGCGGTCGGACAACCCGTTAATGACCGGACATGCAGAATGAGCGGCAAATTCTTCTATTGTTGCATGGTGGTTAGCACGAATCATCACCGCATCAAACATGGAAGATATGGAACGCGCCGTATCGGCGATGGATTCGCCACGCGCCCGCTGCGACTGCGCCAAATCAAAAACTTGCGCCTGCCCACCTGCCTGACTCATAGCGGCGGAAAAAGACGCTCGAGTGCGGGTGGAAGCTTTCTCAAATATCATCAACAACGCACGACTAGCCAACGTTGGCGGGCGCTCACCACGCTTAACCTGCACCTTACGCGCAATGGCACGGCGCAATAAATCAGCAATTTCCTCAGCACTCAACGAATTAAAATCAAGATAATGTTTAAGCATAGCAATAAAATAAAATGAACAATCAATCAGTTTAATTCATTTCTGAGAAAAAGCACGAATAACCTTTCTTGAAGATTTAAGAGAGAATACGACTTTTGTAAATTTAACCTATGTCACAGTCAATTCCCAGCGGTACTCCTGTTAATGAAGATGATTGTTATATCATCATCAAAGGACAAACAACCGACGGAAAAAAATTTCGTCCCAGCGACTGGTGCGACCGTTTATACAGCACGTTACACGCTTTGGACCCAGAAGAATACGATAATTGTATTCAATATGTCCGCCTCGTCAATTATAGCGATGGCAAATGCATTTTGGTGGATACTTCTCTCAAAGCATCAAGCAACATGTTGTACAATTTTTTCATGCGCTTTGTAGACAGTAATAACTTAGTCAAAGCCGCTATCAGCAAATCTAACTGGGACGATACCCGCAACAATTAAATTTTTGTTCGCGAAATAATTATCCGACAAAAGTAATTTTCAGCTGCGCCTATCCGGCGGCTTACTTCTGCTTTTAGAAAACAATTAGCCTCGTTTTTGTTTCAAATCCGCAGAATTTGTAACGCCCGACGCAGACGGGCAAAACCCGCATCAATATCTTCAACGGAAATATTCAGCGCTGGCGCCAAACGCAGTGTATTCTGACCCGCAGTAATAACAATAAGCCCTTCATCAAGCGCGGTGGCGACGACGGTTTTTACCGTCCATCCCTCAGCCATATCAATACCGATAAGACAGCCTTTATGACGAATGTCAGAAAAGCAGTTAAATTCATTGTTAAGTTCCTCCAACTTGTCGCAAAAGAGATTTTCGCGCTTTTTAACACCCTCTAAAAAATCGTCTTTTAATATTTCACCAAGCACTGCCAATGCCGCTCGTGCCGCTAAAGGATTTCCTCCATAAGTGCTACCGTGAGCTCCTACCGGAAAACCAGCGGCAGCAGCTTCAGAAACTAGCATCGCCGCTACCGGAAAGCCGCCGCCAAGCCCCTTAGCCGTGGTGAGCACATCGGGTGTCACATGCGTCTCCATATAGTTGTACAAATGACCGGTGCGGCCTGCACCACTTTGAATTTCATCAAATATCAACAAAGCCTTGTGACGATCGGCTAAATCACGCAACCCTGCCAAAAAACCATTCGCCGCCGGTACTACACCACCCTCTCCTTGAACTGGCTCCACAATAATTCCGCACACATCATCATCCATCATCGCCGCTGTCGCCGCCAAATCATTAAATGGCGCAAAACGCATTCCAGGTGTCAGTGGACCAAAACCATTACGTATTTTTTGCTGACCTGTTGCTGCCATAGCCATGCCGACCCGACCGTGAAAGCTGTTTTCAAAAGCCAGAACATGATATTTTTCTGATTGTATAGAACAACCGTGATGCCTCGCCAACTTAATTGCCGCTTCATTGGCTTCGGCACCAGAATTACACAAAAACGATCGAGCGGCAAAAGTTTCTTCGACTAATTTTTGAGCCAAATGCACGGCGGCATCGTTTACATGTAAATTAGATGTGTGCAACAATCGCCCAGCTTGCTCGCTAATAGCCGCAGTAAGAATTGGCGGAGCGTGCCCCAAAGAAAGCACGGCAATACCACCGCCAAAATCCACATATTCTTTGTCATTTTCATCCCACACACGCGAACCTTGTCCGCGTACCAGCACCGGCTGGGGCGGCGCGTATATTGGCAATAGACAGGAATCATACTGGGTGCGTAAGCAACTTGTGTTGTTCATTCGTTAGACTCAGCTAATAGATAGAAATAGCAAAAAATTTAAAAGTTAGGCAACAAAAATGGATTTTTTATACTAAGCCATGATAGCATAAGAGATTAGAGGCATCATCCAAAAATTCGATTTTCCGCCGAAAAACCGCGTAATCCCTTGTTTTACATGCCTTTCACGCATTTTTATAGCATTTTTATATTACAATCCGTTTTTATTTTTCATAAAAGGTGGCGCGTGAATTCCAATAAAATTATTGCCGTATTATTTTTCTTTTTCATACTACTCGGCGCAGCGGTTGGTCCCGCCACAATCAGCGCACTGAGTAAGTCAGACAGTGATACAGCTGCCTCTAAAAATATTCATTTTTACAAATACCCGGGCGGACTAGGCGCCGATGGCTATGATGTCATCTCTTATTTCAACGACTCAAAAGCTGTTAAGGGAAATGAAATATACGAAGAAGAATGGGGGGGAGTGCTCTGGCGTTTTATTTCTCACAAAAACCGCAAACAATTTTTTCAAGACCCACAACGCTATATTCCACAATACGGTGGTCACTGCGCCTATGGCGTCGCACAAGGATATTTGGTACGCGGTGATCCAATGGCATGGAGCATTCGTGATGACAAACTGTATTTAAATTATAGTCAAGGCATTCGCACCGCTTGGCTGGCAAACGCACAAGAATTTATTCGTCGCAGCGAACTGTCGTGGCCAAAACTTAACCGCTAATCACCTGCAAAAAATATTAACACACTTCGTGTGGAAAATACTTGAGTACACAGCGAATAGGATTGGGAGCGGCTTGCCCCAACCCACAGATAGACGCATCAGCCATCGCTTGAGATAACTCTTCCAATAACGCCGCATCCCACTTTGGCGCTTGCATAAGTTGTGCTGCCTTAGCCGTGCCTACTCGGCAAGGAGTACACTGACCACACGATTCGTCTTCAAAAAATTGCAGCATATTGAGTGCGGCATCACGGGCACAATCTTTTTCGGATAACACGATAATCGCCGCCGAGCCGATAAAACAGTCGCCAGCAGCGGCCTGTACCGTATCAAAATCCAGCGGAATATTATCCAAAGCAGCTGGCAAAATACCACCCGACGCACCACCGGGAAGATACCCGTATAACGTTTGTCCAGACACCATGCCACCACAGTATTCATCAATCAGCTCGCGCACAGTAATGCCAGCTGGCGCGATGTGCACCCCTGGTTTATTCACTCTTCCTGACACCGAAAATGAACGCAACCCATGTCGTTCGCGACGTCCATGGTCAGCAAACCATGCCGCTCCCCGCCGCAAAATTTCTGGAACCCAGTGCAACGTTTCCATATTGTGCTCCAGAGTCGGACGGTTAAACACACCTTCCTGAGCCACATACGGTGGGCGCAACCGAGGCTCGCCGCGCTTACCTTCTATGGATTCAATCATCGCCGATTCTTCACCGCAAATATACGCACCAGCACCGCGGCGCAAATGCAACCGCGGCAAAACTATGTCCGACGCTCGCAATATTGCCAACTCAGATTCCAGCATCAACCTACAGCCGTGGTACTCGTCACGCAGGTAGATATAAACGTCCGCCGCAGTTACCGCCCATGCTGCAATTAGCGCACCCTCCAAAAATTGATGCGGCGCGCGCTCTAAATAGTAACGGTCTTTAAAAGTACCCGGTTCTCCTTCGTCAATATTAACTGCCAATATCTTATCGCCAGCCTCTCCACCCACGATACGCCACTTACGAGCTGCCGGAAAACCAGCACCGCCCAGCCCACGCAAATGAGATTCTTCCAAAGCACGCACAACCTCTTCAAATGTCAATTCCCCCTGCACGCAGCGACGGTAGGTGTCATAACCACCTTGCTGTTGATAATCGGAAAATGTTTGTGCAGCAGGAATGACGGGTGCGGTATCGCCATTTTCTACCGCCGATATAACTTGTGGTACGGTTGCACGCTCAACGGCGTTTTGCCCAGCCACCGCAACCGGAGCACAGGAACAACGTCCCACACAAGGTGCTGCAATCACCTGCGCACGCTCCCCCAACGCTTGCTGCAATGATTTCATCAATTCACCCGCACCAGCCATCTCACAAGACAGTGAACGACATACCCGCACGGTAACGGCGGGCGCACTGTCATCGGTAATATGAAAATGATGATAAAACGTAGCAACTTCGTAGACCGCTGCCATCGGTAGATTCATCAATGCCGCCAGTGCCGCCATATGATCGGTGGTAAGACACCTTTCGGCATCTTGCAAGCGGTGCAAATTTTCAATTAAGTATTCGGCGGTCAGTGGGGCGTCGTTCAATATTTCGCGCACCCGCTGCATTGCTACATCGGAAACAATGCGCCCTTTAGTTTTGATACGAGCATTTTGGCGCTTGACACTGATGATTTTTTCTTCGCTCATTTCTCTCACTTTTTAATTTATTCCGGATTATAACCATCCTTTTCCTTGCACTTCACCAGAACAAAAAAAAGTTAACGTTATTATCATAGAGTTCTGTTCCCCGTTATGAAGTCCGCTCGTTTAATGGATGTATTATGAACTCAATAAAGACTTTAACAGGACGTTGTACAAAAATTTTCAAAATTCTTATAAATATTTCTCTTTCAAAAAAATATAATAATTCAAATAATAAAATTAATAATCTGCCCGCTAGTTTCACTCACACACGACTCAAAAGCAAAGTATGCTAGCCTACCAACTGCCGAAAAATATCATCTCTTTCTTTTTGTAAGGCAACACAGCGAGATCGCTTTTTATCCACCACTGCGGCGGGTGCGCGTTGAATAAATTGCGCGTTCGTCAGTGATACTTGCACGGCTTGTAATTCTTTTTCCAATTTTTCCAGTTTTTGCGTCAACAGTTCGCGCGATACGCTGTTATCAGCTTCCCACTCAATAGCAATACTAAACCCTTCAATATCGGTACGCGGCAAATAATCGGGTAATACTTCTGTCATGTTGATGGACTCAAAGCGCGCTAGTTTTTCAATACACTCACGCAACGGCACCAGCGCCGTACTATCACCGCACACTAGCAACACAGGTCGCGCTGCCGGTGGGATTCCCACCTCACCACGCAACCGACGACAACCGTCCACCAATGCTATCAGCCGGTTGATAACTACTTCCGCCTCGGTATCTTTGTATGTATCTTCCGCTTCTGGCCACGCTGTTAACATCACACTAGCCGCCGCCGGCACACCAGCCAATGGGGCAATTTTTTCCCATAACTCATCAGTAACAAAAGGCATCAACGGATGCAACAACCGCAGTGCCGACTCTAATACTCGCACTAACGTATGACGGGTACGACGAGCAACAGCAGCGTCGCTGCGTAATTGAATTTTGGCAATTTCCACATACCAATCGCAATATTCATTCCACACAAACTGATATGCCGCCTGTGCCGCCAAATCAAAACGATAAATACCAAAGGCTTCGGAAACGGCTTCCTCCGTGTGCTGTAAGCGACTGATAAGCCAACGGTCAGCAATTGACGGCGGCGCCATCTTCCCTTTTTCACTTTCCTTATCGCACACGCCCAACACAAAACGCGCCGCATTCCATAATTTATTACAAAAATTACGATAACCGGCACAACGCTCCAAATCAAATTTAATATCGCGCCCGTACGATGCCAACGAAGCAAAAGTAAAACGTAACGCGTCCACACCATAGGCTGGGATACCGTTCGCAAAATATTTTTCTGTTGTCGCTTTAATAGCATCCGCCTTAGCGGGATTCATCAACCCAGACGTACGTTTTTGCACTAATGCCGCCAAATCAATACCATCTATTAAATCCATAGGATCCAACACATTACCCTTGGACTTGCTCATTTTTTGGCCTTCCGCATCACGCACGAGACCAGTAATGTACACGTCTCTAAACGGTGTTTGACCGGTAAAATGTTCACTCATCATCACCATACGCGCCACCCAGAAAAAGAGAATGTCAAAACCAGTAACCAAAACCGACGTAGGAAAATAATGCTGAAAATGCGGGTTATCAGTATCCGGCCAACCCAAGGTAGAAAAAGGCCACAACGCCGATGAAAACCACGTATCCAATACATCATCATCGCGACGCAAGGTTTTACCACCGGCCTTAACCACAGCGTCCGCCTCATTACAGGCTACGATAATATTGCCGTCTTCATCGTACCAAGCAGGGATACGGTGTCCCCACAATAGCTGCCGAGAAAGACACCAATCTTGAATATTATTCAACCACTGATCATATGTTTTGCGCCAATTCGCCGGCACAAAACGCACCTTTCCGTCATCCGCCAGTTTTAATGCTTTGCCCGCCATCTCGTCCATACGCATAAACCACTGGTCGGTAAGCATCGGCTCCAACACCACGCCCGAACGATCGCCACGCGGCAATTTATATTGGTGTGCCTCGCTTTTGATAAGCAGCCCCGCTTTTTTCAAATCTTCCACAATTTTTTCGCGAGCGGCAAAACGGTCCATGCCGCGATAATCTGCTGGCGCATTGTCGTTCATTTTAGCGTCCGGCGTAAAAAGCACGACAACAGGAATATTTTTATCCGCGTGCCGTTTATATACTTCGTAATCGTTAAAGTCGTGGGCAGCGGTGATTTTGACACAACCGGAACCAAACTCCGGTTCTACGTAAGTATCAGCAATAATCTCAATTTGCCGTGGCGGATCGGTAAGCGGCACATGCACCTGCTGACCCAATAATGGAGCATAACGCTTATCATCAGGGTGAACGGCAATGGCACCATCAACCAAAATTGTTTCTGGGCGGGTAGTACCTATAACAATGCCGTTTTTTTCGTCGCCAACAAAAGGATAGCGCACATAGTACATGACGCCCTCCTCTTCACTATTCGTGACTTCTAAATCAGAAACAGCAGTAAGAAGCACTGGATCCCAATTGACCAACCGCTTACCACGATAAATTAATCCTGCTTCGTACAGGCGTACAAAAACTTCAGTCACCGTCGCTGATAATTTGTCGTCCATAGTAAAACGACTGCGCGTCCAATCACATGAAGCACCCAACCGGCGCATTTGCTCGCTGATAGTATTGCCGGATTGTTCTTTCCATGCCCAAGCGTTACATAGAAACTCTTCTCGCGTTAACGTGGCAGCGTCAATACCTTTAGTAGCCAATTCGCGAGTAACTACAATTTGCGTAGCAATGCCGGCATGGTCAGTCCCCGCTTGCCACAAAACATTGCGCCCGCGCATGCGCTCTCGCCGCGTCAGCGCGTCCATCAATGTATGCTGAAAAGCGTGCCCCATGTGCAAAGTACCAGTTACATTAGGCGGCGGCAACATAATACAATAATTATCTCGTCCGTCTTGTGGAGAAGAATCGAACAGATTGCCTTCCTCCCATCGCTGACACCATTTTTCTTCCACCGTGGAAGCATCAAAATGTTTTTCTAGCGCACCAAAATTGGTCGCGTTGCTCTCGTCAGTCACAATTGTTATTCCTTATCACCGTCTGACAAGCCTTTTTCTTTTTCCCAATTGGCAATAATTTTTTGGACTTTTTCCGGTTCGGCACATTGCCACAGATTATTAATCAACTGCTGGTCAGACAGCATTTCGGCAAAAACACCGAGAATACATAAATGGATATCATTTGCTTCTTGGGGAGCAATTAAGAAAAATAGCACTTGCACAGCACCACCGCCATCATCACTGACACCATATTGAATCGGATGTTTGAGCATAACCAGCGCACACAAAGGCTCTTTCAAATTCCCCAATCGTCCGTGCGGAATAGCCCCACCCTCACCGATAAAAGTAGAACCTAAACGCTCGCGCTCAAAAAGCACCGAAAAAAATTGTTCTCGGGCAATACCGCTCGTATTTTCAAAAACAATGCTGATTTGTTCAAACACGCGCTTTTTACTCTGCCAGTCAATACCCAGCAAAATATGCGCCGGCGGCAACCGCCGAGCAATACCAATTTCGGTAATTTCAGTCATCTGCGATTACTGACTACGGCGGGCCAACTTACGCCCCTTGGCGTTTTGTAGCTGCCGTTCCATTTTTTCTACAGCACGGTCAATAGCGGCATACATATCGCTCTCCTGACAATTGACAACAAATTCTTCCTGATTGTAGCGTGTCATTATGCCGCAGCCATTTACATTTTTTGACACCTGCAATACCACACGGATGTTTTGTAGTGATGTTTCCCGATGACTATTGAGGCGCTCCAGAAGCTTAATCGTATGCTGCCGCAATGCGTCAGTAATTTCCACATGATGTCCAGTAATATCAATTTGCATAACGTTCTCCTTGGTTTTTAATATTAATATTGGCGCCCAGTAGCTGTTTGCGAAGAGATGGGCGCAAAATACCAGCACCGGCACGATATTTACTCACGGTGCGGCGCGATAATGACATACCACGAGCACGCAACAAAATACGCAATTTTTCATCAGTGTGGGGGCGAGCGAGATTTTCACAAGACACTATATTTTTTATTTCTTGCCGCACTGCTACGATAGCTTGACCGCTTGGTGTTTTTCTAGCAAAAAGCAATTTTAATGCATAAACGCCACAAGGCGCGCAAAAAACCTTATCGGCAACAATGTGCGATACCATTCCCGAAGATACGCCAAGAGCTGCAGCGGCTTCCTGCATGGGAAAAGGACGCGGAGCCTCATCGGCACCAGACAAAAATGCGCTTTGCTGGTTGACGACTAACTGACTCAATCGCAATAATTGCTTGCGGCGAGCAGATACTGCGCTCACAATCTGCCGCGCTTGTGCATATTCTCTCGCATCACCACCAGCCATAGTACGCGGAAAACAATCGCCCGCACCCATACGCGCTTTCCAAAGCCCACGTTCTTGAAAAAAATCCACATCCGACAATAACGGTACCGTATCACTATCCAACAGTGCACCACCGGGATTCAAAGTAAGTGAGCTCAACACTGCCAACGCTTCTGCCAACCGTCGTCGCGGCAGTTTGTCTTGGCGCTTGCGCAAAAACCAATGCAAGTAATTGTCAATAATATTGCGTGCTGACGCCGTTGCTGGCGTTTGTTCGCAAACATCCAATTGCAATCGCAGACACTCATTTTGCGTACGCGCGCCGACGCCCGGTGGCCCCAAAGATTGCAGATAACAAAGCGCCTCACCCAGTTGTGCTTGGTCGTTTTTTGCCAACAACGATTCCGTTTCGCTATCCCAATCAAGCAAACCGTTATCGCCAACTTGCTCGATCAAAAATGCAACTAACGGGCGCAAGAACGCCGGCGTATCGCTGTCCGTCAAAGCGGTTCGCAATCTATCACGTACACTTTCCGTTTCAAACGGTTGCGGACAAATCTCCGGTGACGAAAAATACTGCAAACATGGATTAATACTCGCTTTGTCTAACAAAAAAAGTGCCAACGATCGACCGCCAAAACGCAAAATGCGACTGGCATAAATGAGATTTGCCGAATACCCTCCAGCAATGCCAGTGATAGTTTTCATGGCACGAAATCGTAACCTAGATAGGCGCGCTGTGCCGCCTCACTCGCCGCCACATCCACGGGGCTTCCCTCCACCAGTACCTTACCATCTTCCAAAATATAAGCGCGGTCGCATAATTTGAGCATTTCCCGCACATTGTGATCGGTAACAACAATACCGATATTTTGCCGACTTAGACTGCGAATAATATCCTGCAATTCCCGCACAGCAATGGGAGCGATAGCGGCAAAAGGTTCATCCATAAGCACAAAAGCCGGCTCCACCGCCAGCAACCGAGCAATTTCCACTCGTCGCCGCTCGCCACCAGACAGCGTTTGTGCGCTGGCATCGGCTAAGTGCGCCACGCCCATTTTTTCCAGCAATTGCAAAGCTTTTTTGCGTGCTGACTGACCGCACACACCGTTAATTTCCACAATTGCTAACACGTTATCCAGTACATTAAGTCCTTGAAAAATAGAACCTTCCTGTGGCAGATAGGACAATCCCAGTCGTGCCCGTTTGTGCATAGGCAAGCAAGTGATGTCTTGGTCGTTCATCATAATGGCACCGCGGTCAGGACGAATAAGACCGGCAATAGCGTAAAAACAAGTGGTTTTTCCGGCACCATTGGGGCCTAACAAACCGACAATTTCACCGCGACGAACACGGATAGATACTTCGTTGAGCACAGCTCGCCCATCGTAGCGTTTAATTAGCCCGCTGACATTGAGGCTGTCTCCGTTATTCATCGCCGCCAAATGTAGCCCGCACTCGTCCATCACCACCGTCCGCCCGTAACTCGCCATTTTTTATATTGAAGTGAATAAATTCGCTTCTAATGTCGTTGCCATCACGTGCCAATAACGCACCACCACGCATAGCAATATCACCGCCGACAATATCATAATCCACCTGTCGGGCACGAATAGTTGTCGGTATTTTTTCATCATCTTGCAACCATTTTCCGCGTACCGGAGCGCCCATAAATTGCGCCCGCTGCTCACCACGGCTCCAATTACCGCTATCGGCAACTAAGTTACCTTGTACACAGTTTTCGCCAGCGCAAATGGTAATACCGCCGGAAGCGGACAATACATTGGCGCCATCATCTAGTTGCAGACGCCGTACCATAATTGATAGTAACACTTGCCCACAGTCAGCGCAGCCAACACGCACTGGCGCACCCTCAGCAACATAATGATTTCCACTCTCACCGACTGTTATCGCTAATTTATCGGCGTACACCGTAACTCCGCCAGCACTCACCACTACGTTACCAGAAAACTCAGCCTGTTTGCCATCAGCACTATAAATGGCTTGATTGCCAGTGACATTAACGGCATCCGCCGCCATTACACCACCGGTAATCATAAACAGGCTAACGATAATAAATACTTTCCACACGACCTTGAATTTTTACTCCATCAGCAACATCCCATTGGAAGGAGTCACCGCTTAACTGTCCTAGTTGCCCTTGAAAAATTGGCTGTTTCCCCGCCAAAACGCCACTATCAGCATCATATGAAACAACATCAGCATGCAAAGTAATGTTGCCGGACGGTTGCTCAATTATGCCGCTAACTTGGTCAAAAAACACGCTTAATCTGCTGTCACCATGCAGTGCATGCCCTGAATCGCCGTGCAATACAAGTTGACTGTCATTCGTCATTTGTTTCAATTGTGGTTGATGCAGTTTAACGTGTCCGACGGAGGTTTGTTCCATGCGCATGGCACGCATTTGCAAAGCGCTATTGCCATCTAATCGAAGATAATGGGCTTGTTCTAGTGCCGCAGTAAAAACAGGTCGTTTTCCGTCTTCTGCTGACGGACTAAGCCAAAATGACAGTAACGCTAGCACCGCCAAAAATGCCACCGGAAAATACATAAACACTAGCCGCCACAACGTTTTCATCAAGTCACCTCTTGCGCTGCGATAATCAAATCGCATAATTCCCGCACGGCACCAGCACCAGCAGGTAGGGATGGTACATAATGCGCTGTGTCAAGAACTGCTGCCACCGCGGTTTTTGGCGCGATAGCAAAGCCAGCGTGTTGCATGGCCGTCAAATCTGGTAAATCATCCCCCATAAAAGCCGCCTGTTCAACCGACACGCTATGCTTTACCAAAATCGTCTGCATTACCGCCAACTTGTCTTCGACTCCGACATGTACTTCGTCAATACCCAGCTGCTTTGCTCGTTCACCAATACCGTCACCGGCGGCAGCAGTAATAATGGCAACCAATATCTGCCGTTTGATAAGCAGGCGCAAACCATAGCCATCCAGCGTATGAAAAGCGCGCACCACGCCGCTAGGAAATAGGTAGATGCGACCATCAGTCAGCGTACCGTCCACATCCAAAAACAAAGCACGCACACGAGCCGCTCGCTGTTCAACATTCATAATAATTTGTGCCGTAGTAAATCGTGAAATGAAAGTGCACCTACCAGTCGTTTACCTTCCGTCACCGCCAGATGATTTAATTTGTGCGCGCGCATTAATTGTAATGCATCTACCGCCAGCATAGTGGCGGGAATGTTTTGCGGTTGTACCGTCATTAGGTCAGCGATAACGGAATTAGAAAAATCTTTTTTTGCTTCCACAGCACGACGCAAATCACCATCGGTAAAAATGCCGCGCAAGTCATCCGCTGGCGATATCGCTAGCACCATACCCATGCGTTTTTTTGTCATTTCTACCAAAGCAGCGGTAAAGGGGGCAGTTTCTTGCACCACTGGCAAGTCATCACCATGGCGCATAACATCTCCGGCGCGCATAAGCAGCCGTCGCCCTAGTACCCCTGATGGATGTGAGCGTGCAAAATCATCAGCGGAAAAACCACGCGCTTCCAACAGTGTCAGCGCCAATGCATCCGTAAGTGCCAATGCCGCCGTAGCACTAGCGGTCGGCGCCAGATTGAGTGGACACGCCTCACGTGTTACACACACTTCAAGCGCAACATCCGCGGCACGCGCCAATGCCGATTCGGCATTACCTACAATAACGACAAGTTGTACTTCTAACCGTCGCAACGCGGGTAATAATTCCAGCACTTCTTTACTTTCTCCAGAGTGCGACAGAGCCAGTAACACGTCACCAGCGGCTACCATGCCAACATCACCGTGTCCAGCTTCGGTGGGATGCATAAAAAATGCCGGCGTCCCTGTGGATGCTAGCGTTGCCGCCGCTTTGCGGGCAATGTGTCCCGACTTACCGACGCCGGTACACACGACTTTACCGCTACAATGATGTAACAATTCAACGGCGTGGACAAAAGGTTTTCCTAATCCAGCGCGCACCACTGCCAGCGCTTCGCCTTCAATATCAAATACCCGGCGAGCGGCTGCTAACCAGTGAGCACCATTAGCAACGATGCCTACCACAGCGATTTAGACTCTTCCCATGAAACGGCAGTTTTTTGTGCAAACGGACGTCCACCAACAAAATAACGCGGCAAATTATTAACAAAAACTTCGGCATCTTGCTGCGACGGGTACACACCATAAGTAATGACAAAACGATTACCGCTGCTCAATTGCACCGGATACACCATCACATTGCGCAGTGGATAAAAATCGGAAAAATGTCGCAAGAAACGCTCCAAAAACACGCTGCGTTTTTGGTCTACGGTAATCAGTCGTGCCGTATAAAAACGGAAGTCAACATTGTCACTAAGCCACGTTTGCGTGGCGTTCAACCGCAGGCGCAAGTAGCTATTAGCTGGCATCCAACCCCATTTTTCGTTATCTTCCAAACCGGCGCCACGCAAATCTGCACTCTCCCATCCTGCTTTTTTTTCGGTAGAAACGGCTGGAGCATTGTGATTTTCTGCCGCCGCGGCAATTTCCGCTGCCAGATTATCGGTATTGACTTCCTTGTTTCCTTGCATGGCGGCGATAACCGACATAAGATCCTCACTCGGAGTTGATGCTACCGTAACCGACACTACGGCGGTAATAATTCGCACTGGCGCGGTTATAACTTCCTGTTTTTCAACGGCTTGAGCTGCCGCCGTTATTGTCAATGTCGTGGTTACGGCAGACGTTAACGAAACAGCATTATTTTGTTCCAGCGGTTCCACTCTAAGATAACTGCCAATGGCAACCGCTAGCACCACGCAAGCAGCAAGCGAAGTACCAATAGTCAGTTGCAATGATAATCGTCGCGCCTGCTCTGAACGATAGCGCATGCGACCAAATTTAGCATCTTTGACGGCACGTTTGACATCTATATATTGCACTTTTTCAGAGCTTCGTTCAAATGCCGAAAGCATCGCCTTATCACACAAAACGTTAATTCGCCGTGATAACCCTTGCGAAACAGCAGCGACAAGTTGGCAACCGTCTTTGGTAAATAATGTGCCACCGTTATAGCCAGCAGCATTAAGTCGCGTCGTAATGTAATCGCGAACATCATCACGATTAAATGGTTTCAAGGTAAGTGCCACCGTGATACGTTCACGCAATTGACGCATATTTTGGTGAGACAATTTATCCAGTAATTCGGGCTGACCAAACAATGCAATTTGCAGTAATTTATGACGGCTGGTTTCAAGGTTAGATAACAGTCGAATTTCTTCCAATGATTCGTCCGGCATGGCTTGCGCCTCATCAATAAATACCACCACTCGCTTGCCTTCGGCATGGCGTTCAATTAAGTGATTTTGTAGCCGCCGCACTGTGTCAGGACGGTTGGTGTCAACTTCTAATTCTAATTCCTCACAGATATTGTAAAGAATCTCGCGCCCCGATAGGCTGGGGTTAGCGATGTACACCAGCTCCACCTGCTCAGGCAATTTTTCTTCCAGCGTTCGCAGCAGCATGGTTTTACCACTACCAACTTCGCCGGTCACCATCATAATACCTTCACCCACTTCAATGGCATATTGCAGAGCATGCAAAATTTCACCGCGCCGCCCACCGCCGTAAAAAAATTCCGTTGTTGGCGTTATTTTAAAAGGCGCCTCGCGCAGCCCAAAATGTCGCAAATACAGATTCATAAAGTGCCTCCAAAATCTTGCCGCAATTGGCGACGAAGTTGTGTTGTTGATATTTTAAGTATTGCTGCCGCTTGTGTTTCATCATCGTTGCAGCGGACGAGTGTTTCGCGAACAAAAACAGCACCAATTTCATCAAGCAATACTGGCAGTGATAAATTTTTGCTTTGCAATAAACTGTTGGCAAAACGATGTAATTCCGCTGCGCGCGCACCATCATCAAAGTCCTCGCCGGGATAAAATTCTGCTGTCACGGTGTCTTCGTCCACCATTCCACCACCACATTTAATCTGCAATCGGGCAACGATGTTGCGTAGTTCGCGAGTATTGCCAGGAAAACGGTAAGCTCGCCAGATAGCTTCAGCACCAGGCGTCAGCTCAAATGGGAGAGCGTGCATGTCTTTGGCGATACGGGTACGGAAGTGTGCGAGTAGCACAAAACGGTCTTCAGCCAGCTCGCGTAGTGGTGGAGTAGACAATACAAAAGCACTTAACCGATGGTACAAGTCGCGACGAAAATCACCACCAATGCGATTGGTCGCTGCAACAATACGCGCTGCACACTGACGCGGACGAGTTTCGCCAACGCGGCTGTATTCACCAGTTTCTACGGCACGCAACAGTTTACCTTGCGTTGACGGCGATAAGTCGGCAATTTCATCCAAAAACAAAGTTCCATCTTCGGCATCGCCCAATAAACCAGCACTGGCGATGGCAGCACCAGTAAAAGCCCCCTTGGCATGGCCAAACAACGTTGGCTCAGCCAGATGATCGGGAATGGTGGCGCAATTAATTGGCAAAAAGGCTTTGCCAGCACGGCTATTTTCGTGTAGAGCACGGGCAACTAACTCTTTGCCAGTGCCAGTTTCACCGCGGATAAGTACCGGAAAAGGCGCCGCCGATGCTTGCGCAATACTTTGACGCAAATTCACGATTGCCGGTGAGTCGCCGACCAAACCCATATTACGACGAGCCAGTGTGAGCATTTTTTTACACGATAGTAATTTGTCACGCAAAACGTTAGGCTCACAAGGTTTTTCCACATAATCACCTGCGCCCAACGCTCGCGCTCGCTGAGCATGACGACGAGCTTCCTGCCCCGATACCACAACAATAGCACAGTCGGGCGAAGCCGCTTGAATCAGACGAATAGCGGCAAAACCCTCATCCGGCCGATGCGGTACCGGTGGCAGTCCTAAATCTACCAAAGCGCAATCCGGCGGCTGCGGTGACTGTTGTAAGGCACTTTTAACTTCAGCAACGTTGTGGGCACCAATAATGGAAAAATCCTCGTTCAAATAACCACTCAGTGCGTCCTGGATAAGTGAATCATCATCCACAATTAGCAGCAGCGGTTTAGCAGACACAGTCAATCAACCAAGCTCACAACGCCATCAGCAACTTGCAGCGGATAAGTTTTGAGTGGCATATCGGCTTCTTCTAGCGGCTCACCATCTGCTAATCGCCATGTCCAAAAGTGTAGACAACAAACCAAAGTGCCATTTACCACTTCACCATCCGCCAACGGCGCTTCCTGATGTGGACACAATCCTTGTACCGCATAATAATTGTCATTGTGCCGCACAACAACAATAGGTTCATCGTCTGGTCCCACACATTCCAACGGTATATCATCTTCTAAATCGGTAACTTTACATAATTCAAACATTAATGATTTTCCTCTCTTTCCATATTAAAGAGATTTTCTAATTGAATAACAAAATCGTCATCTAATTCGCCAGACAAGGCAAAAAGACCGGCTATGTGGCGCAAATAATCATAACGCGCCCGCCGTAATTGTAGCCGCGTATCAAATAACGCTTCTTCTGCATCCAACACGTCGGCAGCGGTACGCACACCGTTTGCATATCCCGTTTCTTCTGCTTCCAACGCTGCTGCCGAAGATGCCTCAGCAGATTTGAATGCCTCCGCCTGCGCCCGCGCTGCCGTCGCTTGTCGATGTAACCGGCTGCTTTGGCGAATAATGTTATCTTCCACCGCCCGCAAATTTTCCCGTGCAACAATAATATTTTGCTTTAGACGGCGGTGTTTCGCCCATATCTCACCACCACTATAAAGCGATTGTTCTAGTGCCAAAACCACTTCCTCCCGGTGATTGTCCAAGCTACCACTGGCTTCAGTACGAGCACTTATTGACAAGCGAGGGAAAAGTGCCGTTTTTGCTGACTGTGATAACAAAACATCCGCTTCTAATTCCGCTCGCGCTGCTGCCACTAAATGGGAGCCCTGCTGCACCCGCAACAACCAGTCATCCTGTGCTGCCAATAATGGAAAATTGCTTTCTTTGCCGGTCAATCGCATCCGTTGACCGCGGAGTGCTGTCAATTCACGCAATGCGTCTTGTGCCAGCTCTTCGTCTTGTTGGTATTGCAGCAAATCGGCACGCACTCGCGCCAAAAACGCCTGCGCTTCCAACACGTCCACTCGCGTGCCAGCACCGGCTTCGGCAAACGCCTCAGCACGCGTCAATTGTGTGCGAGCGACAGTAAATCGCGTTTCGGTCAGCCTCACCAAATCCGAGGCCTGTTGCAGATCCAGCCAAGCAGCAATAACCGACAACTGCAAATTTTGTTCTTGTGCTAAATAAATGGATTCAGCCACGCGCACTGTCCAAAGAGCAGATTCATAATTTAATTTTAGTGGTAGATTGAAAAGCTGCTGCGATAAGCTCATGAACGTGCGATTTTTGCGGGCACTAAAATCGCTGTGCACCGGTCTCTCTACACCCATATTTAACTGCGGCAACAAGCCAGCTTTAGCAATATCATCAGTTTCGCTAGCAGCAGCCAACTGCGCCCGCTGTGCCGCGAGCATAGCATTGTTTTCTATTGCCAATTGCATCAGCCGAGTGAGACTCGCAGATTTGTCAGCACTTTCCTGCGCCAGCGGTGGCGGTGCAGATACCAACATAATCAGCGCAAAAATACAATATTGCGCCAAACGTCTAATTTTTATCATAGAAAAATCTACGGCGACAATACCATAATAAAACGTTATACAGAGCACTAATGACGCCACTTGACACTCAAAATGTGAATGTAGGAAGTAATGGCGCGTTTTGTAGTGGTGGTAAGCAGGTTTCCAAAATACTTTTGCGCAATACAATGTCAGACGTGCGTTTTTCTAGTAAAGTGAGCGTCATCACCGGAGCTGTTCCTTCCACCGCCAACAGCCGTCCACCATTTTTAAGTTGGCGCAGAAAATTTGGCGAAATGACCGGCGTAGAAGCAGTGAGCACAATGGCGTCGTAGAGTTCACCCGACAACGTCCCGCACGCACCATCTGCCGTACGAATGGTGACATTATTGACACCATGCGATTGCAAACGAGTAGTGGCTGCGGCAGATAATTCTGGAATAATTTCCATACTCACCACTTTCGCCGTCAAGCGACCGAGCAGGGCTGCAAAAAAACCACTCCCCGTTCCTATGTGCAACACTTCTTCATGTTTGTGTAACGCCAACGTTTGTAGCATGCGGGCTTCCAACTTAGGCTCTAACATAAACTGACCATGACCAATTGGCAATTCAACGTCGGCATAGGCCAAATCTTTTAAAGCGGCGGCGGCAACAAAATCTGCCCGTCGAATATCGTCGTACAACGACAGCACAGCGTTATCCAGCACATCCCAAGTGCGTATTTGCTGTTCAATCATATTAGTTCGGCTTTGTTGTAGATAAGCGGTCATTTTTCACTCAAAAAGTTAGCATAGCACCAATGGTACCGAGAAGAGGACTCGAACCTCCACAAGACTTGCGTCTCACTAGGGCCTGAACCTAGCGCGTCTACCAATTCCGCCATCTCGGCAATTGCGGGCTAAAAAAGCGTATTTTATTATAATGAGAGGCAAACACCGTCATGACCGATAACTTCTTTTTTTTGCTGGAAAACGCCGATACTGGCAGCAGCCACACCTTGGCTGATACGTTGTCGGCATTGCGATTTAACGAACAAGGCTTATTACCCGTTGTAACTCAGTGTGCCACCAGCAAGCGAGTGCTGATGATGGCGTGGATGAATGCCGACGCTCTGACACAAACTCTGCGTGACGGCGAGATGGTGTATTTTTCGCGCCGCCGGCAAATGTTGTGGCGCAAAGGCGAAACTTCTGGCTGCACACAACGACTGCAAGCACTATTTGTGGACTGTGATGGCGATACCTTGTTGGCACAAGTAGAACAAACCGGTCCCGCCTGCCACACACGCCGTCCGTCATGTTTTTATTTGCGATTAACCGCCAATAGTTTGACATTACAAAAAAACGCACTCACCGAATAATTTTTTGAGAACGCACCCTTGACCTTATGTACGTGCACATTTTTTACTACAAAATAATTTCTACACGTTGTCAAGAATGAGTTGACTCATATCAAAAATTGCTGACGCATATTTGAAACTTTTGTTATAGCGCGTCAGCGCATAAAAATTTTGTGTGCCAATACGATATTCGGTGTCATAACGATTTTCTAAATCTACCAGCAAATATTTCCCCGCGGCAGGTGTTTGCGATGAAGCCGACAATCCGGCTTCCCGTAACTCTTCCCAGCTAAACAGCGGCTTGTAATCATTGTTGCGTGTGGCCTCAATTAACGGCCTCATGTCACCACGTGTAGACACCGAATAGGCAATTGGATCGCCTTTTTGCCAACCATGAATATTGAGAAAATTGCCAATACTGCCAACAGCATCGACGACAGCAAACAAATTAGCGCGCCCATCACCGTCAAAATCCACAGCAAATCGCTTGGCGCTACTGGGCAAAAATTGCGGCAACCCAAAAGCACCGGCGTACGACCCTCGCAAAACAGCAGGATCAAATTTGGATTGTCTCGCATAAATTAAAAAATATGCCAGCTCTTCTTGAAATTCTCGTGCGCGCCGCGGATAGGCAAAAGCCAATGTTGCGAGCGAACGCGCTATTGAGAAATCTCCCAGATAATTGCCGTAATTTGTTTCAATTCCCAAAATAGCAGTAATAATTTGTGCTGGTACACCGTAAGACTCCTCCGCCCTTTTTAACACGTCAATATGGCGGCGATAAAAACGTGCGCCAGCAACGACCTTACGCGGTTTAAGTAACCGACTTTTGTAATCTCGCCAATACACTTTTCTATTCGGTGCCACTGGCTCGTCCATTAGCTCAATAACCCGCTCGCTAACTTCCAAAGACGCAAAAAAAGCTCGTAATTCCGCCGGTACAAATGCGTGTTCAACTCGCATGTGCAAAATAAAATCTTCTACGCCAGGCAAATCCAAAACCTTCGTTCCAGCCTTTACTGGCAAAGGAAAAATCGCCATACACGCTAAAAAATGTCGCCTATTCATATCGTTATTTTAACCGCATCGCCCAATTCAACCTGATAAACAATGTTTTTGCGCAGTGAAAATTGTAGATTCTTTCAAAAACATGCCCTTATTTCAGTGTCCTAACAATCCAAGTGCTGGGATATTTATTTTCGCCATGCGCCAATAATAGATTATAATTTGGGAATCCTGCAATATTTCGCAACAAAATGAATTCTCCTACTAGACAAATCAAAGAAAAAGACATTGAAATACGGCGGCAATGGTTGCTGTATGATGCCAGCAGCGCCGTACTAGGGCGCTTGGCCAGCGTTATTGCGTATCGGTTACGTGGTAAACACAAACCTGTTTATGCTCCGCACTTGGATGTTGGCGACTTTGTGGTGGTAGTGAACGCCGAAAAAGTGCGCGTTACTGGCAACAAAGAAAACAACAAGATGTATTATCGTCACACTGGCTACCCGGGTGGTTTGCGCGAGATGCCGTTGCATCGCCTGCGCGAAACCCATCCAGATCGTATTCTCAAGAACGCCGTTCGTGGTATGCTTCCCAAAGGCCCACTCGGGCGTAAAATGTTATCCAAATTAAAAATTTACACTGGGCAAGCGCATCCACACGCTGCACAAAATCCACAACCTCAGGAAAATTAATCACCATGCAAGGAAAAGTTGGTCCTTATGATTATGGCACTGGTCGCCGAAAAACCTCCTGTGCTCGCGTCTTTTTGTCCCCCGGCAAAGGAAATATTACCGTTAATGGCAAGGCGCTAGAAACGTTTTTTTGCCGCCTCCGTTCACAGATTGTGGCACGGCAGTCGTTAAGCGTCGTGGACGGCGAAGCGCAATTTGACCTGCGCGTCACGGTACGTGGCGGCGGTGAAAGCAGCCAAGCCGCAGCCATGCGTCACGGTACAGCCCGAGCGTTGGCCGTACATAATCCCGACTACATCCCTGTTTTACGTGCCGCCGGACTAATGACTCGTGATTCACGGAAAGTGGAGCGCAAAAAAGTCGGCTTGCGAAAAGCTCGTCGGGCGACGCAGTACTCTAAGCGTTAACGCGGTCGGCCATAGCCGCTGGCTAACGTGCCTTCTTTGCTCAAAGTTACTATTTTTGGTGCCTCTGGCTATGTGGGTGCTGAGCTTACCGCGTTGCTATGCCGCCATCCACAGGTGGGGACCATCACTTATGTTTCCCGCTCACTTGCCGGACAGCCGGTAGCCACTCACATGCCCGCCTTGCGCGGCTGTGTGAACTCTACATTTCAAGCACCATCAGAAGAGGTTTTCGCCGAAAGCGACGTCGCCTTTTTTGCCACGCCGCATGGAGTGGCGATGAACAGTGCTAACGCTCTGCTCATGCAGAATACAGTTGTTATTGATCTCAGTCCGGATTTTCGCCTTAAAGATATAGCAATTTTTGAAAAGTGGTACGGGCAGCACACAAGCCCTGAACTGTTGCCACAAGCCGTGTACGGTCTTACGGAATCAGCCCGCCCTGCTCTCAAAAATGCCAACTTAATTGCCTGCCCTGGCTGTTTTGCAACGGCAATAGAACTAGCCCTTATCCCTCTAGTCGCCGCCGGCTCCGTTAACGACCACATCATAGTTGATGCCAAATCCGGTGTCAGCGGCGCCGGCAAACGCACCGACCGTACGGATTTACTGTTTGCCGAACAAACAGAAAATTTCAAAGCTTATGCGGTAGAAGGACACCGGCACCAGCCAGAAATTGAACAGGCAGTACGGCAGTTTGCCGGTCATATGCCCCCCATGGCTTTTGTTCCTCATCTTTTACCAACGGCGCGCGGTCTTTACGTTAGCGCATATGTGCCTCTTTCCGCTGATGCGTTCAGTTTGTTACAAACTCACTGGGCGGATGAACTTTTCATTGATGTACTAGACGACGGCTTACCGGAAATTTCTCATGTCACGCGTACCAATCGAGTACAGCTGGCAGCACGGCCATTACCCGGCGGCATAACGCTTGTCATCGCCGCCTTAGATAATCTCCTCAAAGGCGCTGCGGGACAGGCAGTACAAAACATGAACGTTCGCTTTGGGTTACCGGAAGACATGGGATTGTCGGGCGCCCGCACAGTTTGAGCAATGCAATTCATCAAGAGTTGTATCAGATGGTGGCAGGACAATCGCGACACCTCTATTACACTTAAAAACGTCCTTATTTATGCAATACTGATTGCTCTCATCGCTTTTTCGGGTGGCCGATTACATCCAGAAAGTGATTATCAACAGTTACGCGACGATATTGAACAAATGCGCGATCAAATCGGTGAATTTTCCGCTCAACGCGAGCAAGATCAGCGGAAAATCATCAAACTTCGTGCCACTTCTACATTAGACAAAAAAATATTGCAACAGTTGCGAGATCAAAATACGGAATTAACGAAGGAAAAAATACGCCAACAAGAAGAAGTTGCTTTTTATCAACGAATACTGAATAACGAGCCCCAAACAGAAATCGCCATTTACACACTAGAAGACACACCAGATTTTCGCCCTCGCCATCACCGACTGTCGGCTGTGCTGGTACGCGCACAGACAAAAAATAGTTTTCAAGGCACCTATTATTTTGAAGTCGTTGAATTGGGAGCACGCGATACGCTCCGTGTCACACGCGTGCCAGCGGAAGCAAGCGTGCCGCTTACGGTTGGTGTGTATGAGGAAATTGAACAAATTTTTAAGTTACCTCCAGATACCCGCATCCACAAATTGCGCTTAGTAATAAAAAATAAAAAAGGAGAAATTGTGGCTGAAGAAACGACAAAGCAAGAGTAGGAATAATTCATCTTTGTTGACTAACTAATCGACATTTAATATCTACAAAAAATCATACCTCATAAAAAATTATTCCCTTATCGGAAATGCCTATGAGAAAATGTACAAAAAACTATTATGCAGCTTGCGCAAAAAATATAACGGAGAACAACAATGAGCAACTCTTTTCGCATTGAAACTGATTCCATGGGACAATTAAAAGTCCCGGCGGACGCACTGTACAAGGCACAAACGCAACGAGCGGTGGAGAATTTTCCCATTAGCGGACGACCATTGCCAGCGGCATTTATTCGGGCACTCGCATTAGTCAAGCGTTGTGCAGCAGAAACTAATATTGAGCTGGGTTTTCTCAATCGCAAAATTGGTGGTGCCATCGGCAAAGCAGCACGAGAAATTGAAAAAGGTGCACATCTGACGCACTTTCCGATTGACGTTTTTCAAACCGGTTCTGGCACTAGCACCAACATGAACATGAACGAAGTATTGGCGACACTGGCGTCACAAAAAAATGACATCGCCGTAAATCCCAATGACCACGTAAACATGGGGCAATCCAGCAACGATGTCATTCCCACCACGATTCACGTGGCGGCCGTATTAGAAACGCGCCAGCAGTTGTTGCCAGCGTTGGCACATTTAGTCGGTGCGATAGAAAAGAAAGCAAAAACCCTTGACAAGCACGTTAAAACGGGACGCACTCACCTCATGGACGCCATGCCGGTGCGCTTGAGTCAAGAATTAGATGGCTGGGCATTACAAATTAAAAAAGCTATCGCGCGAATCAACGATGCCGAAAAACGCCTACTTATGTTAGCGCAAGGAGGCACCGCGGTAGGTACCGGAATTAATACAGAAAAACGTTTTTCCGCCGCCTTTGCCAATCGGTTAAAAAAAATTACTGGTGCGCCATTTACACCCAATGCTTCATTTTTTGAAAGCCTCAGCGCACAAGATGCGGCGGTAGAATTGTCAGGGCAACTTAAAACTGTCGCCGTTAGCATGATGAAAATCGCCAACGATTTACGCTGGATGAACAGCGGACCACTTGCCGGATTGGGAGAAATTGAGTTGTTGGCATTACAACCCGGTAGCAGCATCATGCCAGGCAAGGTTAATCCAGTTATTCCGGAAGCTGCCTGCATGGTTGCTGCTCGCGTTATCGGCAACGACGCTACCATCACGATAGCAGGACAGTCCGGAAATTTTCAACTCAATGTCATGTTACCGCTTATTGCCGACAGCCTACTGGATTCCATTCAATTGCTGTCATCTACCAGCCGCCTACTAGCAGATAAAGCCATTGCTAGCTTCAAAGTACGACCTCAAAACATGGAAGCTCCATTAGAAAAAAATCCTATTTTAGTAACCGCACTTAATCCCGTTATCGGCTATCTTAAAGCGGCAGAAATTGCCAAACGAGCGTATAAAGAGGGGCGCCCAATTTTGGACGTAGCTACAGAAGAAACCGATTTACCGCGTAAGGAATTATTGCGGTTATTAAATCCAGCAAAATTAACAAAAGGCGGTATTAAGGGATAATATTTAGCTAATTTTTGAAAGCGGCTGCTCTGCAAGCGAAAATACGCTAAGCTAAAATTTTCGCTTTTACAAAATTTCCCGCCGCCCTTTACACGCGGCACAATAGCAGAGGGGTTACCGTTTTGTTACGCAAAATATTGATCGGCTATTCCACTATCAAAGCAAAATAAGATAGAGTGCACTGTGCCTCATTCAGCGTCTCCTGCCGGTGAATGCGATATAATTGTTTTTTAATTGTTTATGCAAGAATCTCTCACTTTTGATGACGTTTTATTGGAGCCGCAATACTCCGCGGTTTTGCCGAGAGATGTTTCTACCGCTACACAATTAACCGCCGACTTGCCGCTAGCCTTACCATTACTATCAGCGGCGATGGACTCTGTTACCGAATCCGCTATGGCCATCGCACTCGCTCAATCGGGCGGATTGGGCGTTATTCACAAAAACATGACGCCAGAAAAACAAGCAACGGAAGTAGAAAAAGTTAAACGATATGAAAGCGGCATTGTCACCAAGCCAGTGACCATTGCCCCCACCATGACGGTTGGGGAAGCTCGCAATATCCAACGCACGCGAGGCTTTTCCGGATTACCGGTAGTAAATGACATGGGGATGGCACAAGGGATTATCACCAACCGCGATTTGCGTTTTGAAACTAAATTGCGCCGTCCAGTACGAGAGTTAATGACACCACTAGAACAACTAGTTACTGTACGCCCTGGGTTCAAGATGGAAGCCGCCAAAGCGCTAATGCACAAGCATCGCATTGAGCGAGTAGTTATTGTGGATTCCAAAGGAATATTGCACGGTCTGGTAACTGTTAAAGATATTATTCGCTCCGAAATTTTTCCTCACGCCAGCAAAGACAGCAAAGGACGACTGCGCACGGCGGCAGCAGTCGGTGCCGACGACGTATTGCGCATTGGCATGCTAGCAGATGCGGGGGCAGACGTACTAGTAGTAGATTCTGCACATGGACACAGCAAAGGAGTGCTGGATTGTGTGGCAAAAATCAAGAAAATGCATCTACGCGGAGTATTGCTAATAGCAGGCAATGTTGCCACAGGAGCGGGAGCAAAAAGCTTGGCGGAAGCGGGGGCTGACGCGATTAAAGTTGGTATCGGTCCAGGCTCCATTTGCACTACCCGAATGGTAGCCGGAGTTGGTATGCCACAAATCTCTGCCATTCAGGCAGCAGCAAATGCCTGCGCTCGCCGCAAGACAGCAATCATCGCTGATGGTGGACTGCGCTATTCCGGCGATATCGCCAAAGCCATTGCTGCCGGCGCCGATGCGGTAATGGTAGGTGGCTTACTGGCTGGCGCCACCGAATCACCGGGTGAAACCGAGCTATATCAGGGACGAGTGTACAAGCGTTACCGCGGCATGGGTTCTTTGGCGGCGATGCGCAAAGGCAGCGGTGAACGCTACTTTCAGCAAGACAATGATGCAGCAAAACTTGTACCGGAAGGCGTTGAAGGTCGTGTACCCTACAAAGGTGCAGCAGCAGACATTTTGCACCAACTCATCGGCGGCTTGCGGGCAGCAATGGGCTACGTAGGAGCTCCCACAATCGGTGACTTGAAAAAGCGGCCATTTGTACGAGTTTCTTTTGCGGGTCTACGAGAGTCTCACGTGCATGACGTGCAAATTACCCGCGAAGCACCAAACTATCAAGTTGAAAATTAATTGCCTGTATACGCATCAGCCATTAATCGGTGTTGGCAAAATTAGCGAAATGAAAAACGGCAATTTGCATATAAAGCGATAAATCTCAGAAACATGCAAAAAATTCTAATTCTAGATTACGGCTCACAGTACACCCAGCTTATTGCGCGAAAAATACGGGAATTACAAGCATACTGTGAAATTCACCCACACGATTGGCTGGCGGAAAATATCAATGCCTTTGCCCCCAGCGGCATTATTTTATCTGGCGGCCCTAATTCGGCAATGGCAGCAGGTGCGCCGGCTATTCAACCTGCCGTTTTTTCTGCTGGTGTACCAGTTTTGGGTTTGTGTTACGGCATGCAAGTAATGGCGCTAGCACTAGGTGGCGAAGTAGAAGTTGCCACACATCACGAATACGGTCAAGCCACGGTGCATGCCGACCATACAGCATCACTATTCGCTGGGCTACCTCAAGAACCTCTACCGGTGTTAATGAGTCATGGTGACCGTGTATTGCGTCCACCCGCCGGTTTTACCATTATTGCCAAAAGCGACTCTTCGCCGGTAGCTGCGATGGCTGATGAAACGAGGCGCTTGTATGGTTTGCAATTTCATCCCGAAACAGCACACACACTACACGGGCGCGAAATTTTAGAACGTTTTGTTCGTGGCATTTGCCAAGTAAAGGCAACGTGGACCATGTCTAATTTTGTCACTCGTGAAACCGAAGTTATCCGCCGCCGCGTAGGCGACGAGGGTGTGTTGTTGGGTTTATCAGGTGGAGTGGATTCTGCTGTTGTGGCAGCGTTACTACATCACGCCATTGGCGAACAATTGCATTGTGTGCTGGTAGACCACGGATTAATGCGCGCCGGTGAAGCGGATGAAGTTAAAACTGTTTTTGAAGACCACTTCGGTGTTAATCTAACAATTATTAATGCCGCAGATAAATTTTTTTCCGCTCTGCGCGGCGTAGAAGACCCAGAAGAAAAGCGTCGCCACATTGGTCGTTTGTTTGTGGAAGAATTTGAAGCACAAGCGAGAAAATTCAGTGACACCGTGCGCTGGCTAGCACAAGGCACCATATATCCAGACGTGGTGGAGTCTGCTGGCGATGGAGCCGGGAAAGCAGTCATCAAATCACACCACAATGTCGGCGGGCTACCGGAACGGTTAAATTTAAAATTATTGGAGCCATTACGTAATCTATTCAAAGACGAAGTGCGCCAGCTGGGATTAACATTAAGTTTACCGGAACGATTAGTACAACGGCATCCTTTTCCCGGTCCCGGACTCGCCGTGCGGGTGCTGGGCGAAGTCACACCCGAGCGCGCCGAAATTGCGCGACAAGCTGACGCAGTCTATATGGAGGAATTAGAAACAACAACACTCTATGCAACCGTTTCGCAAGCGTTTGCTGTGTTGCTGCCAGTGCGCTCGGTCGGTGTGATGGGAGACGACAGAACTTATGACAATGTCGTGGCATTGCGGGCGGTTACTACTGATGATTTTATGACTGCCGATTGGGCACGATTGCCAGATGACTTTTTGGCGCGCGTATCATCACGTATTATCAATACTGTTGCCGGCGTTAACCGCGTGGTGTACGATATTTCATCCAAACCACCGGCAACGGTAGAGTGGGAATGACACACAAAAACAATATTAAACTATGCCAATAAGTTCTCATAAACTATTTGTTACCAAGTAGTTTCCAAACTATAACAAAATAAATTATTAATCCTCTCTCTAAATCTGCAAATAAAAGTCTAACTTTTCTCCCGGTTTTTGAAATCAATTTTTAAAAAATTACTCCTCAAATTACAATAGGAGTAAGAAATTGTCAAATGCCCATACCAAGCAATTGCTTCAAAGGCACAGTGGTTTTTTTGATAAAACGACCCTACTCACCAAGGCATCAATGAGTTTAAATCGGACTCGTTATTCTTATCCAATTACACAACTAAATCAGACCCTATTTTTTCAGAATTATTAATATAATTTACTAAAGTGTTTTAAAACAAACAGACACACTATTTTGGACACTATCGAAAAATCGCCTGCTGCACCTATCCTACACCATTACTAATCTAGGTTGAAAATATTAGGTAATAACTAAACTGCTTAGCTTAAACTAGCTTACCCTGATTTTTTTATACGCTCTAGCAAAGTTGGGTCAACTATTACGCCGTCTTTTTCGATGGCTTGGCGGTTATTTTTACGGCGTGAACCTGGTAAGCGTGCACCTGCTTGCTCTTCAATCGCCTGTGTTAGGGCACTAATGCGTTCGACAAATAACTCGCCCGAAAAAGCACTGGTATCAAAAGCTAGAAAACATTGCCCTGTTTTAGGTGGCCCACCTACAGTACCTGAGAATGGTGCAGCATCTCGGCTCAAGAGTGCACCTGCTAAGCAGGATGCCATTATCTCAACAAGTAAACCCACGCCAAAGCCTTTTTGTCCACCTGAGGGTAACATGGAGCCTTTTAAAGCTGCTTTTGCATCGGTGGTTGGGTTACCTTCGCTATCAAGTGCCCAGTTATCTTCAATGGTTTCGTCTTTGGAGGCTCTTAATAAAATCTCGGACTTGGCAATGGTACTGGCGGATTGATCAATCACTAAGGCAGCACCGTTATCTGTATCAGGAACAGCTAAAGCAAATGGGTTTGTACCAATAACGGGGGTTTTACCACCCGTTGGGGCGATAGATGCGGGGGCATGGGTAAAGCATAAACCAACTAACCCTTGCTCTGCAATGCGTTCGGCATGGTGTCCTAAAACACCGCAATTGTATGAGTTGCGAGTGGTTAGAGCAGCAACGCCGTTTTCTTTGGTAGCTGCTATAAATGCATCAAAACCTGCATCAATGGCTGGGTGCGCAAAGCCTGTTTTGGCATCAACACGAATGGATCCTGATTTGACTTTTTCTACAACAGGAACGGCTGTCCCATCAACTTTGCCACACTTTACATGTTCAGCATAGATTGGGACATATAGTAAACCGTGACTGCGGATACCGTCGCGCTCTGCTAATACAGTTGAATCCGCAACGGCTGATGCGTTTTGACTGCTTGCACCTGCTCCTATTAGGGTTTCTGTAGCAAGTTGTCGAACATCTTCTAGGGAAAGTTTAATCATAGTTTTTATGGGTTAGAGGTTAATAAACTGTAAGTCTATAAACTTAATAGAGGTCTGTAAAGTGTAGGGGCTTTATTTTGTGGAGCAGATCAACATTTTTATGTTGTGATTTGTGATGAACTCTTGTTTATCACAAATCAATAATTAGGTGCTTTTTTATGAATGAGCAGCCTGACTTACGATATTGGTAAATATAACCCAAAATTTTAATGAACACTAAAATTCATGTTACATTCAACTCGCACATTATAACGGCACCTGAAAAATGATTAAATCACTTGATATCACATTCAATCTCAAAAAGTTATTAAAGCATGAAAACTGTTGAAATCGATCCGAGGTTAAAGGAAGATACTATCCAATTGGGAATTATAAATGGGCAGGCATTACTCTTAATGAATAATTCACTAGTTCCTTGGTTTATTGTTTTGCCAAATACTAGCGAAACTGAGCTGTATAAATTGTCTGATTCTGAAAGGAGAGTGCTTGAAAAAAACATCAATATATTGTCAGAGTTCATCTTAAACAACTTTTTTGTCGAAAAATTAAATGTGGCATCAATTGGTAATATGGTGAGCCAAATGCACATTCATATTGTAGGTCGGCATAAAAATGATTTGTGTTGGCCAGGGGTTGTTTGGGGGCAAACTGATAGGAAAGCCTATAAAGAATTAGAGTTGACATATATCTTGACTCTAATAGTTCAAAAATTAGGCGATTCATTCACAAGTGGATGACATACGGAAAGATAATCTAACGAAGCACTCCACCTAACATTTTTTCGCTACGCTCAAAATTTGGCGCAGAGTGCGGCGTTATGCCTTCAAAACCAATAACCAGATATCATCACCAAATTTCTTTGGTAAATTCAAGACTGGAAAAGAGATAACTATACCCTTAAACGAATTTTGTCGCTCACCTGATTAAGTATTTTTTCTCTACCATATGGGCGTTATCAATAAAAACAGTTAAAAATATTAACCCTTATCTTGTAAAATGACATTTAAATTAAGTTTGCTTGTAACATCACTAATAGCGATACAATCGGTGCTATGAATAATTTTTAGCCCTTCGGAGACAATATGAAATTATTTGGGCATCCATACTCTGGACATGCTTTGAAAGTTAAATTTTTCTTGGCATGGCTAGAAATTGAACATCAATATGAATGTGTTGACATCTTCTCTGAGAGAAGCACAAGGAGCGATGAGTTTTTAAAAGCCTCAAAATTTTCTGAAGTGCCAACTCTAATAGATGATGGGCAATGCTACATTCAATCCAATGCAATACTTGTTTATTTGTCCGATAAATTTAGACAGTTTAAAAATTCTAATGAAAAACAAAAATGCTTGGAATGGTTAGTTTGGGAAGCAAACAAAATTGGCATGTGCTTGCCTCAATTGAGAGCTAATGAAAAGTTGTCCAAAACATATCCAGAGTTTAGGTTATCACAAGGCGCACATGATTGGTTGAGCATTCGATATAAACACGATGTTGGCGTCCTTGATAAAGAGCTCGCTGATAAATCTTTCATACTCGGCAATAGTATATCTCCAGCCGATTTTTCTTTGTCTGCTTATTTGATGTATTCTGATGAAGTAAGCATTGAAGTTCCTCAAAATGTTGAGCGTTGGTTGGACAGACTGCGAAAGCAAAAAGGATGGCAAAGCCCCTACGAAATGCTGAAAGGCTAACAAGGCACTCCAGAGGACGGCTAACGCCACCGCTGAGTTTGGTCGTTAGATTTCAATCAATAACCCATCAATCAAGGAGAAAATTATGGATTCATATGTTAAATCTAGTTTAATCAAAGATGGAGAAGTTCAATATGAAGGCAAAAGTTGTTATACGTACGAGAATAGACTCCAAATCTCAACATTAATCCGCGTTCAATAATTAGACACTTATTTAATGTACAAAAATCGTATTAAATAATGAATAAAAACAAAGATAAGCAAAAACTGATCACTCTATTTGAGGTTTCTGGTTCTGTACTTGCCATATTCTATGCGTTACTTATAGCGTCAAATACTGGGAATGAGATACTAGGATTTACACTATTGCTTGTGTCGTCCGGCTTATTTGCAGCATGGGCAGTCATAGACAAGCGTTGGGCATTTTTGTTGCTTCAATTTTTCTATGCCTCATCTGCAATAATTGGATTAATTCGTTGGAGTTAGAGTTGATAAGCTTCTTAAAATCTATCCGCCAATGCATTATTTAAAAAATAATATACGCGTAACAAAAACATAAATCTTACAACAATCATATTACATGGACGCTAGCATATTACATAAAGTCATACTGTTTTGGGTAATTTTTTATATCACCCCTGGTCCAGTGTGGATAACGGTTATGGAGGCGACCAGAAAGTTGAACTTTAGCAATACCTCTGTATTTTTCTTAAAAGTATTTTTTCCTGTCAATATATCTATTCAATTCTCGCAGGCTTTGATTTGTGTTGTTTTTGTTGACTTTGTTTCCAAAGCTTTTTTACACATAGATTTATTGCTTTATTCTTTGGGAGGTTGTTATATTTTGTTCCTCGCTTATAAGACTTTAAAAAGCAAAAAGTCCAATACTTTATTAGAGCTTACTTTTTCAAATTTAGCTATTGTTATGTTGCTTTCCCCCAAAATATGGTTATTGTTTCCATCAGGTTCTGTCATTGCTAATCAACTTAATCAAAGCGTAGTCATTAACGCGTTTGTTTTTGCTTTTTCTATGCTAGCAGTATCAAATTTGATGTTTGTTTTATATGTAATTATAGGAAAAATAGGCACTAAACTATTGAAGGATAATTTTTCTTATTTAACATTTTCTCTACTTATTTTGTTCGCTTTTTTTCTGTTTTATGAGGCATCTAAACTATTGTTACAAATTCCCTAACAACTTTAATAAGGAAACAATATGATAAAAATTTCTGTAAGTATTGATGTCTCAAACTTGAAACAAGCTGAGACTTTTTATATTGAAGCACTTGGTTGTAAAAAGCTGAGAAATCAAAGTGAAGGCATGTCGGTAATTTCAACTGAAAATTGCGATATATATTTACAAGAAAAAATGGCTGGAACAAAACCAATTCCATCAGAAGCGGTTGAGCGCGATTATGGTCGTCACTGGACACCAATCCATTTAGATTTTCTCATCATGAATGTAGATGATGTTGTTAAAAAAATACTTCAATTCGGCGGTCAACATGAAGGCGGCGAAAATGGTGATTGGGGTTCTATTGCGTATTGTGCAGACCCCTTTGGTAACGGTTTTTGTGTGATAAATGAATAAAACACGTAAATCCTACAACAACCATATTGCATGGATTCTAGCGTATTATATAAAGTCATATTGTTTTGGGTGATTTTTTACGTTACCCTTGACCCAGTGTGGATAGCGGGAATAGAAAATATGAATCTAGCGACAGTATAAATAATGATCAATTCGCAGAGCAGACGGTATCAAAATATCTAAGCCAACCGCCCCGCTGATCCTGCCACAAATGCCCAGAGAATTATGCACTCGTGAAAAGTTCTGATAATTTCAGACTATATAAAGATACCTTTGCTAAAGCTACCGATAGGCTCATTACTTCTGGCAGGTGTTCTGCTGATGATTTTCTGAATGCCTATTGGGCACGATTGCCGGATGGCTTTTTGGCGCGCGTATCACCACAGTATTACCACTACTATTTCCGACGTTAACCGCGTGGTATACGACATTTCATCCAAACCACCGGCGACGGTAGAGTGGGTATAATTCCCGTCAGTATTGTAAAATACAGTTACTTTTTAATTACTAATTTCACTTAATCAAGAATCAAGCAAGGTAACGTATCTCATGGAAGCAACTCTCTCCCACGACCATGTTGACGCGCATCACGCGCCCAAAGGGTTTGTAGCACACGCTTGGCACTATCTCACTACGACTAATCACAAAGATATCGGATCTTTGTATCTGTGGTTTGCCCTCACAATGTTTTTTATCGGCGGTATCATGGCACTGCTCATTCGCATAGAGCTTTTTCAACCAGGCTTGCAGGTGGTAGAACCAGAATTTTTTAATCAACTGACGACTATGCATGGGCTAATTATGGTTTTTGGCGCCATCATGCCAGCATTTACCGGTTTTGCCAACTGGCAAGTACCGCTAATGATTGGCGCTAGTGATATGGCGTTTGCGCGTCTCAATAATTGGTCGTTTTGGTTATTACCAGTGGCAGGTATATTGCTTGTCGGTTCTTTTTTCACTCCCAGCGGAGCTACCGCTGCTGGTTGGACATTGTACGCTCCATTATCTACCCAACAGGGCATTGGCATGGATATGGCAATTTTTGCCATTCACCTGATGGGAATTTCTTCCATCATGGGCGCTATTAACATCATCACCACCCTTCTCAATATGCGCGCACCCGACATGCCATTAATGAAAATGCCGCTATTTTGTTGGACTTGGCTGATTACAGCGTTTTTGCTTATTGCCGTTATGCCCGTATTAGCCGGTGCCGTCACGATGTTATTGACTGACCGACACTTTGGCACTGCCTTTTTCAATGCCGCCGGCGGCGGCGATCCAGTGCTATATCAGCATATTTTCTGGTTTTTTGGCCATCCTGAGGTATATATCATGGCACTACCAGCTTTTGGCGTGGTCTCGTCGGTCATTCCAGCCTTTGCTCGCAAACCACTGTTTGGTTATACCTCTATGGTGTATGCCACTGCCAGTATCGCCCTACTGTCATTTATTGTTTGGGCGCACCACATGTTTACGGTAGGTATGCCGGTGGCAGGAATCCTTTTCTTTATGTATGCCACAATGATTATTGCGATACCGACCGGTGTCAAGGTATTTAATTGGATTGCCACCATGTGGCGTGGTTCTATGACTTTTGAAGCACCGATGCTATTTGCTATTGGCTTTATCGTGTTGTTTACTATCGGTGGCTTTACCGGTCTAGTACTATCCATTGCACCGCTAGACATTCAACTGCAAGATACTTACTATGTGGTTGCACATTTTCATTATGTATTGGTTGCTGGCTCGCTGTTTTCTTTATTTGCTGGCGTGTATTACTGGTTACCCAAATGGACGGGACGAATGTATAACGAAACGCTAGGCAAAACACATTTCTGGTTGTCCATCATATTTTTCAATGTCACATTTTTTGTGCAGCACTTTTTAGGTCTCGCGGGCATGCCTCGGCGCGTTCCTGACTATGCTCTACAGTTTGCCGATTTTAATATGGTTAGCAGTATCGGCGCCTTTGGTTTTGGTTTCTCTCAGCTACTGTTTGTCTATGTAGTGATAAATTGCATTCGTAGTGGCGAAAAAGTCAGTGAAAAACGCGTATGGGAAGGCGCTGACACACTAGAGTGGGAACTGCCGACTCCAGTGCCATATCATTCCTTTCACGAAGCACCCAAAATTCGTTGGGAAGGACACCGACCAATAGTGATTGAATCGTAAAACTGAGAACTCTCAAATAAGGTGAGAATCCACTCCAAACGGCTCTTCTTATTCGCTACTCAAGTACAATAAAGCTATGCGTATTGAAATTGATTTAAGCGGGTTACGCTGCCCATTACCTGTATTGCGTGTCAAAAAAGCATTGAATGAAATAGCCGCCGGCGGTGAATTACGCGTTTTTGCCTCCGACCCTGAAGCAAAAAATGATATCCCTTCTTTCCTCAAACAAGCTGGTCACACGCTGCACGACATATCTGCAGCCGATGGTGGGCACTATTTCCTTATTCAAAAAAAATGAGTACGCTAATTGGCTTGCTTTCCGTTTCTGACCGTGCCAAGGCGGGAGTTTACGAAGATCGTGGTATTCCAGCATTGCGTACTTGGCTAAAAAAAACATTGTCTTCGCCGTGGAGAGATGATGCGCGCGTTGTCGCCGATGATTATGCCACTATTACGCAAACGTTACGTGAAATGATTGATGACGCCAGCTGCCAGTTGGTACTCACCACCGGCGGCACCGGTCCAGATCCCCGCGATGTGACACCCGAAGCCACTCTAGCCGTAGCTGACCGTGAACTCATCGGCTTTGGTGAGCAAATGCGGCGCACCAATTTAAAATATGTGCCCACCGCAATTTTGTCGCGGCAGACAGCAGCAGTGCGTGGTCGCGCTCTTATTATCAATCTGCCAGGGCAACCCAAAGCCATCGCTGAAACGTTAGACGGTATTTTTTCTGCCGTGCCTTATTGTCTGGACTTAATCGGTTCCCCCGGGATGCAAACAGATTCCACCGTACTCGCCGCCTTTCGCCCCAAAAGTGCTGGCGGCTAATGTTTTTTTCTCGAAGCTTTTTTCGTTCACTACGTTACCGCATCCGTCAAAATGAGCGGCTACTGATTCTTAAAGTGCGAGCTGCCCCGTATAGCTTATTAGCAAAAATGGCTGCCGCAAAAACACTCGCATTTGACGCACAATCCATTAGTCGCGGCTTGGCGGTAGGCATGTTTTGGTGTTTTGTCCCCATACCCCTGCAAATGTTTCCGGCAATGTTTTTTTGCTGGCTGGGACGCGCTAATATTCCAGTTGCAATTATTAGTGTGTGGATTTCCAATCCGCTAACCTATGTGCCAATTTTTTATTTTGAATACCAAATTGGCCAATGGCTTTTGGATTCAGATGCGGACAGCGTCACCTGGGACGGATTTTCACACTATTTACAAGACGGCGACGTGTGGTCATCCTCGTGGGAATTTTTGAGTCATATCATACACCCGCTCATGCAAGGCGCGATAGTATTGTCCACTTTCATGGCTATCATCGGCTATGTGTCAGGACTGTTACTATTTCGCTTTTTGGCAAAGAAAAAATCACATGCAACGAACCCGCGTTAAGTTTTGCGGCATTACCAACGCCGAAGATGCTCGCCATGCGGCACACCTTGGCGCCGATGCGATAGGACTAGTTTTTTATCCATTCGCCGCCACAACAGTGGACGTAGCGACGGCGGCGGACATTGTCCGCACACTGCCACCGTTTGTAACCGTGGTAGCATTGTTTGTCAATGCCGAACCTGCCACTGTGCAAGCCGTTGTAGATAACGTACGCCCTTCTTTGTTGCAATTTCACGGCGATGAAAATGCCGATGACTGCACCGTCTGGGAAGTGCCTTATATTAAAGCCTGTCGAGTACAAAATGCGGCGACAATTGAAGAAACACTGTGCCATCACTCTCAAGCACAAGCAATTTTGCTGGATGCCGCCGTTCACGGTCAATATGGCGGTAGCGGAACCTCTTTTGATTGGAAATTTATTCCTCAAAAAACGGCAATACCTATTATCGTTGCCGGTGGTTTGTCGGCAACAAACATCGGCGGGCTTGTCCGCAATCACCGTCCATGGGCAGTGGATGTGTCCAGCGGCATTGCCGAAGACGACAACAAACGTCGAAAAAATTGGGATAAAATGCGAAAATTCATGAAAGAAATTACTGATGCCGACACCTGATTATCAAATGCCCAACGCCGACGGACGGTTTGGCGAATTTGGCGGTAGCTATGTGGCGGAAACACTAACTTTTGCCTTGTCGCAACTACGTGACGCGTACAGCCGATATCGCCACGATGATGCTTTTGAACGCGAGCGCAAAAATATTCTTTTTGAGTATGTCGGACGCCCCTGCCCTGTATACCATGCCCGCCGATTGAGTGAGCAATACGGTGGAGCACAAATTTATCTTAAACGTGAAGACCTCAATCATACTGGCGCCCACAAAATTAATAACGCCGTTGGTCAAGTATTACTTGCTCGCCGCATGGGCAAACGTCGCATTATTGCCGAAACTGGTGCCGGTCAACATGGCGTTGCAACTGCTACCGTGTGTGCGCGTGAAGGGTTGCCCTGCGTTATTTTTATGGGAGCAGAAGACGTGCAGCGACAAATGCCAAACGTGCAACGCATGCGGTTGCTGGGAGCAGAAGTACATACCGTGCATTCCGGATCACAAACTCTCAAAGACGCGCTCAATGAAGCACTACGCGATTGGGTCACTAATGTGGACGACACTTTTTATATTATCGGTTCGGTCGCCGGTCCTCATCCGTATCCGATGATGGTACGCGACTTTAATGCCGTCATTGGTGAAGAATGTTTAAAGCAGATGCCGGAGGCAGCAGGACGTCATCCCGATACTATTATTGCCTGCGTCGGCGGTGGCTCAAACGCAATGGGAATTTTTTATCCTTATATTTCACATACTGATGTCGCGCTCATCGGCGTTGAAGCCGGTGGTAGCGGCGATGCTCATTGCCTCCATGCGGCTACACTAAGCCACGGTCGCCCCGGTGTGTTGCACGGCTCTCTTTCTTATTTGTTGCAAGACGAAGACGGACAAGTGCTCGCCACCAATTCAATTTCGGCGGGATTGGACTACCCCGGCGTCGGTCCTGAGCATTCATATCTCAAAGAAAGCGGACGCGCCACTTATGCCGCAGTCAGTAATGACGAAACACTGGCGGCGTTTGACGATCTGTGCCGACTGGAGGGTATTCTTCCAGCGTTAGAGAGCGCACATGCACTGGCACACGCTAAAAAAATTGCTGCTAAAATGAAGAAAGATAATATTATTTTAGTTAATCTGTCTGGGCGTGGCGACAAAGATTTGGCTTCTATTTTTAAAGCCAAAGGTTGGAAAACCGAATAATCAAAAACAGGTAAGGTTGGTAATTTCCTACCTAAAAAAATCATATCGTAAATTCATATCAGTATAAAAACCAAAAATTCTTGAGTTAATTTTTCAAGTTATTGAACGGTAACGACTACCCAGCACCGCAATAGCTTGTCTATATAACTCCGCATTTTTCTCTATAGTAAATTTTTGGTTATCTAAATTACGTTCTTTTACTCTTGTATCCAAATAATAAATAACCGAGCCAGAAGCAAAATATATAATGGTAGCGTCAAAAACCGTATAACCAATGCGCGTAGACGACATATACAATGATTAATTGGCGAACCCGTCGGTAGTGATAATCAAATACTCGTTTCCTAGTATCCACAGAATCACAACATCACGCCATGCCCATGTGGTGTCGCCTGATTGTTCGGCGTTAATTGATAGGAGCGCTGTTATCTCGGCTACGGCGGTGGGGCACCGAACAAATCCACGCGCTTGAGAGTAGGTGCATTGGTCGTCCATCGAGTATTTTCTGTCCTGGCATGCGGATAATCAGGCAGCACAGAAAACCTGCCCGTCGCCCATGACACGAAGCCATGGCCGGCGGCAGTGCTAGCAGCAGGCTTTCCCAACGTTATATTTGTCAGTAATTAAATAATAGCATCACGCAGTGCTGGTATGGCATCCATAGCCGCGAGTAAGTTTTTTCGCTGAATGCTATTTGCTTACCTTTAGGATCTTGAACACCCTCCCAATACATTATTCACGCATATCTGCTCGTGTGCATCTTCTATTTTTTGTTTGGCGCTGGCGGATGAGCGAATCATCAAGCGTCTGGTGCATTTGTTATGGTCCTTTTTGTTGAGGGCGCGTAATCTCATTGAAGAAATGTGTTCGGTTACCACGCCATCGGCGGCAACGCACACGGTAACAGGTCAATTGACCTACAGGTCTTTTTGAATTTTTATCATATTTTTTCTCTGAGTTATTTTGCGGTGGGAACGCCGTCATAATTAAATGAGCAGCCGTCTTATTTTTATGATTAGTCCTTCATCGGACCCTGCTGCAGCAGCGAGCTTCGAGTATATCCTGCAGTATGCCTTGGCGCTGTTAATTACTCTGCCTTCATTGTTCAATCGTAATTCTTCGCCAACTAACACATAGCCTTTGGTATCTTTGGCACTATTGCCGATGTGAATAAGTACCCACTTAAAATTTGGAATGTCGTTGATCAGCAACATGCCTCTGTGTTCCTCCGGATATTTTTTGGATCGCTCATGAAATCTCCCAGACGTGATGCGATATCCGCCGGTTTATATTGCTGTGCTACCGTATGCTTTTTTGGACCGCTCACCTTGGTGATATAACGAACCGCCGGTGCAAGTTCCCTCCGTATAAAACCTAACTAGTTCAATATTCATCTAATTTCAGTTAATTTTTCGGTTGGTGTTTTGCATTTTTTCTCCAGCCCATTAACCAGACAGCAAGACCCATCAATTAATATTAAAAACACCATTAAAAAGCGCTAGAATTCCGGACAACTAACTATCTCCATCAATCCCGACTCTCATTCATTCTGATGGCTAACAATCAGTCACATAAAAGTGCAGTTAATTACTCTAAAGTCAAGATAGGTTAATTTAACTCTGCCGGATATTTTATGCCTGTCGCAATATCACCAATATCATGGCAACCAAGATAAATAGCGCACCCAGTCCAGCTTGACCAGAGATGTGTTCGCCGTGCAAACCTACTGCAAAAACAGCAGCAAAAAACGGTTCCGCCAAAAAAATCATACTAGCTCGCACTGGAGAGGTAAAACGCTGATAATGCGTTTGCACCCAAAAAGAAAATACCGTTGCTCCCAATGCGGTCAGTAACAGGGCAAAAATAATTTTACTGTCCCACTTAGAAGGCAACAATGTCGGCTCAAACAACAGTGACACCAATAATGACATCGCTGCCACTGACGCAAATTGCATAAATGCCATGTCAATGCTGGATTGTTCCTTATCCAGCCGCGCCAATAGGAGAATATGTAGACCAATGAAGAGTGAACAGGCTAGTGTAAGCCAATCACCAAGGTTAATCTGGCGATAATCGGGTGTTGTCATCAACCCCAAACCAACAATTGCCAAACACACCATCGGCCAAACACGCCAACCACCACGTCTCAACAAAACCACCCAGACAACATTTAATCCAGTAATAAAGGCGCTATTAGCTGACGAAGTATAAACTAGCCCCCATGTTTGAAAAGCAAAAGATAAAAAAAGCACCACACCAAGCGCTCCTCCCAGCCGCCATTTTCGCCATAATGGCAACCGACGTGCCAATAACAGCATTACCGCCGCTGCTAAAGTAAAGCGCAACGCAAGAAAGGCAAAAACGGGCATTACGACCACCGCATCCTTGACCACTGGAAATGTCCAACCCCAAAAAAACGTTGCCGCCAGCAACATAATTTCCGCTACTCGCGGTGTAATGTGTTTTTTTGTGGGCACGGATAGCATCAATTTCTGCGGCAACGGTTATAATACGTCTCTTTTGTTTTGCGCAAAATTTATTTATCATAACACACCCAAGGAGGGCGCATAGAAAACACACCGCGTATTAACGAGGAGATTACAGCTTCTGATGTGCGCCTTATTGGCGCCGACGGTCAGCAAATCGGCTTGTTGTCGCTCGCGAGTGCACAGCAGCAAGCTACCGAAGCTGGTCTGGATTTAGTACAAATTTCTCCCGGCACATCTCCCGTTGTCTGCAAGTTGATGGACTACGGCAAGCACAAATATCGGGAAAGCAAAAAGCGGCAAGAAGCACGAGCACGGCAAAAACAAGTGGAAGTAAAAGAAATAAAATTTCGTTTATCCACTGGTGAAGCCGATTATGCCGTCAAACTGCGCAATGCCGTGCGTTTTTTGAATGAAGGCAACCGAGTCAAAGCCGTAATCGCTTTTCGCGGACGAGAAATCGTTAAGCAAAGCTTGGGTCGAGAAAGACTAGAAACTTTGCGCCACGATTTAGAAAGCATTGCCGATGTGGAACGCGCACCGGTTATGGAGGGTCGCCGTATGCAAATGTTTTTTATGAAAAAGAACGAAAAAAGGAAATCCAATGCCAAAAATGAAAACCAATAAAAGCGTCGCCAAACGATTTAGCCGCACCGGAAGCGGAAAAATAACCCACGCACGCGCCTATCGCCGCCATATACTGACCAAAAAATCTGCTGACCAAAAGCGCCGCTTGCGGCGTGATCCGGCAGTTGTTGTCGGTGCCGACGCCAAGCGTATTTTGCGCATGGCACCCTACCTGTAATTTTTTTCTAACGGAAAATTGCCATGCCCAGAGTAAAACGCGGGGTTACCGCCCGCCAACGTCATAAAAAAGTACTTGCCGCCGCCAAAGGCTTTCGCGGCCGGAGAAAAAATGTGTATCGCGTTGCCAAACAAGCGGTCATGCGTGCCGGTCAATTTGCCTACCGTGACCGGCGATGCAAAAAGCGTGACTTTCGCAGTTTGTGGATTGTGCGCGTCAATGCCGCTGCCCGCGCTAAAGGCATGACCTATTCGCAGTTCATGGGCGGACTACGTCGTGCCGGCGTTACAATCAACCGCAAAATGCTGGCAGATATTGCTTTTGACAACGCTCCCGCGTTTGAAGAACTGGCGCTTTTAGCGCAAAAACATGCCTGAATCTGGCGGCACTTGTCTGCCTTCAGAAAACACTATTTTGCAGGATGCAACAACGCGGTTTGTTGGCGCCGCTGACAATCATGCGCTGGATGAAGCAAAAGCTTTTTTTCTCGGCAAAAACGGACAATTGCAAACCTTATTACGTGGTTTGCCCTCTTTACCTGCCAAAGAACGCCCCGCCGTCGGCAAACAATTAAATGCCTTGCGCGAAAAAATTGAGCAACTGTATCAAGAAGGACGCGATCGTTTACGAAAAGAAAAAATGCAGCGTACATTGTCGCAAAAGATAGATGTCACCCTGCCCGGTCGTCAGATTGAAAGTGGTGGACTACATCCGCTGTCGCTGGCAACTGAACGGGCTGAAAATATTTTTTCATCCATCGGTTTTGGGATAGCCGATGGACCAGAAATTGAAACCGATTATTACAATTTCACAGCATTAAATCATCCGCCTGACCATCCGGCGCGCTCCATGCACGACACCTTTTATACCAGTGACGGTCGCCTGTTGCGCACTCACACTTCGCCGGTGCAAATTCGCCACATGTTATCGCACAGCGCGCCGCCAATACGCGCCATTGCACCAGGGCGTGTATACCGTTGCGATCACGACGCCACGCACTCACCGATGTTTCATCAAATTGAAGGCATTTGGATTGATGACACGGTAACATTTACCGGACTTAAAGGTGTGTTGGGTGCATTTTTTCGCGCTTTTTTTGATGATGATGACATCGCATTGCGTTTCCGCCCCTCTTATTTTCCGTTCACCGAACCGTCGGCAGAATGTGATATCCGGCGGAGCGATGGAGATTGGCTAGAAGTTGCCGGCTGTGGAATGATTCATCCCAACGTGCTTGTGCACGGCGGCGTCGACAACACTCAATATCGCGGTTTTGCTTTCGGCGTTGGCGTGGAGCGACTGGCCATGTTACTCTATGGCGTAACTGATATTCGGCAGTTTTACGAAAACGACTTGCGCTTCCTAAAACAATTCGCCAGCGAATGAAAATTTCGCGCCATTGGCTACAAACATTTTGCACCGGTCCGTTACCCGCAAATGCAGAACTCGCCGCATGCCTGACTAATCGCGGTTTTGAAGTAGATTTATATGAACCGGCAGCTATTGCTGACGGCTTGTACGCCGGACGGATTTTAGAAATTGCACCGCACCCCAACGCTGATAACCTCAATTGTTGTAAAGTGGACGTAGGAGATTCTAAACCACTGGATATTGTTTGTGGTGCGCCTAATGTGGCAACAGAAGTTGTGGTGGTAGTCGCCAAACCAGGAGCACGTATTGGTAATACCATCCTGCAAAAACGCGATGTGCGCGGCGTAGAATCAAACGGCATGCTTTGTTCCGCTAAGGAGCTGGGAGTAGGCATTGACGGCGATGGAATTTTATTATTAGATTCTGAAGAAATTGCCGTAGGCGAATTATTGAACGAATATTTACATTTGTCCGACACTATTTTTGATATCAGTATTACACCTAACCGCGGTGATTGTCTGAGTCATCTAGGTATGGTGCGAGAAGTCGTCGCTGTTGCCAATTTGCCACCACCTACGATAGACAATCCACATCATGCTGATATAGACGACACCGTTGCTGTGCGCATTGATGGTGGTGCTTCTGAAGCTTGCCCATATTACGGTTGTATTGTCATCCGCAATGTAGATGCGCGCCGACCATCACCGTGGTGGCTGCGCACTTTGCTAGAACGTTGCGGTTTACGCAGCATCAGTGCTGCCGTGGATGTTACTAACTACGTAATGTTGGCGCTAGGGCAGCCATTGCATGCTTTTGATTTGGACAAAATTGCCAACAGCATTCGGGTACGTTTTGCCGACGACGACGAAAAATTAACTTTGCTGGACGGCACCAAAGCGTGCTGCAATACCGACACATTGCTTGTCGCTGATGAGCAGCAAGGACTAGCGCTTGGCGGCATTATGGGCGGCATGTCGTCCATGGTGAGCGACACTACCACCAATATTTTGCTAGAAGGCGCCTTTTTTTCTCCACAAGTAGTACGTGGTAGAACACGACAATACGGAATTAATTCTGAAGCCGCATTTCGTTTTGAACGCGGTGTAGACAGACATATAGCACCGCAAGGACTGGCACTCGGCGCCCGCCTCATTAAACAAATATGCGGAGGTCAAGCCGGTCCGTTACAGTCATCCGGTGCTGGCAGCACGCTTGTTTCCAATATCGTCGTTAGTGGCGCACATATCCGCAGCCTCATTGGTGTTCCCGACATCGACACCACCACTGCCGCTGATTATTTATCGGCACTATCCATTCCCGTTAACGTTAACGGCGATATCCTGACCGTGTCTCCACCCTCATGGCGGTTTGATTTAGAACGTGACGTTGATGTAGTGGAAGAAGTGGCTCGTTCATGGGGATATGACAAGTTACCCGAAACCACGTCCACCGGCAACAGCAAAATGTTGCCACAACCGCCGCAGCCTTATACATCAACAAAAATGCGGCGACGGTTAGCATCACTGGGTTTTTCGGAAGCCATAACTTATGCCTTCGTACCACTACACTGGGAAAAATTATTAGGACAAGCCACTCCGGTGCAATTACAAAATCCAATTAGCGAGGACATGTCTGTTATGCGCACTACTTTGCTTGGTGGGTTGCTAGACCGAGCATTGTTTAATCAACGACGACAACGAGAACGATTGCGATTATTTGAAATTGGGCGCTGTTTTTTTAGTAATGAAAATGATGACTGGACACACCAACAACCACTCATGTTGGCTGGTGTTGTTGTCGGTAATATGCAGGCACCGCAGTGGGCAGAAAAAGCACGTGCCGCCGATTTTTTTGATATTAAAGGTTGGCTGGAATTTTTACTGCGTGACTGCCCTGGCGTGCGTTTTGAAGCTGACCGCACACACACCACATTACATCCGTACCAAGCGGTACGCATTACTGCCGATATAAACGACACAACGGTAGTTATTGGCACTGCAGGTGTGCTGCATCCAGCTATCACAGCAGAACTAGGATTTACCGAAGCACCGCTGGTTTTTGAGCTAAGTTTGCAGGCACTGAACAATATCCGCCAGCTACCGCAAGCCGTTGCAGTATCGCCGTTACCACTGGTTCGGCGTGATTTGTCAGTAACGGCAGCAGCCAATTTGACGGCAGCACAACTACTGGAATGCATCCACAAAGAAGCAACAAAATTGCCAATCATAAACATTTCCTTGTTTGACTGCTATGAGAGTGATAACATAAAAAAATGTTACGGAGTAAGGCTTCATATGCAGGGCACAAACGCCAATTTAACCGACAATGATATTAACTTGGCATTGGAGAAAGTAGTGAACGCACTAGAAAAAACCGGTTTTTCCTTACGGCAGGAAGGATGATGAAAGAAAAGCCCAATCTAATTCGCAACGATATTGCGCAAGAATTACAGAACGACGTAGGCTCTTTTATTGAGGCGCGGCGATTTACCGATGTTTTTTTTGACGTTCTCGGCGAAGAAATTACCCAAAAAGATGAATTTAAAATTCATGGTTTTGGTGTCTTTCGCTGTATACAAAAAAAATCCCGCATCGGACGCAATCCAAAGACACTTGAAGAAGCCGAGATTAAACCGCGGCGTGTGGTGAGTTTTATCGCCGGTGGCACTGTCAAATCAAAAATTATTTCGGGGCGGCGTGAAAAAACTGGAAATTAACAAACAAAAATTCCCTGCCGTTCCTGACCGCCGTTATTTCACAATCGGTGAGGCGGCTAAGCTGGCTTGCAGCAAGCCACACACGTTGCGTTACTGGGAGCGCGAAGCACCGGTGCTGGACAATGTAGAACGCCGCGGCAACCGGCGTTATTACACTCGCGACAATGTGCTGAGGCTACAACGCGTAAATTACCTGCTGGCCGAAGGAAACACACTAGCCGGAGTAAACCGCGCATTGCAGCAAACACCTTCCAAGCAATCGCTAGCATGGCTACGAGATGAGTTGCGAGAAGTGATTTCTATTTTATGAACAGTCGGGGCGTGGCGCAGCCTGGTAGCGTACCTGCATGGGGTGCAGGGGGTCGGAGGTTCAAATCCTCTCGCCCCGACCATTATTAATAATGCATATTTTAATCACCAATGACGACGGTTTTGACGCCATAGGTATTCGCTATCTCATTAACTCAGTTTGTGATTTAGGTGATATTACTGTTGTTGCGCCAGAAAAAAATCACAGTGGAGCCTCATCGGCACTCACTCTCATTGGTGAAATTACAGTACGACGAGTTGCGGACAATCGTTTTCGCGTTGGTGGCACGCCCACTGACTGTGTGCATTTGGCACTAACTGGCAACTTTCTACTTTCTAAACCGGACTTAATCGTTTCCGGAATAAACAACGGCGCTAACTTAGGTGATGACACTATTTATTCGGGGACAGTTGCAGCAACGATTGAAGGGCACCTATTTGACGTCCCGGGAATGGCATTCTCCATGGCGGGAAAATCAGAGCAACACTATGCTGCAGGCGCCACCGTTGCTCGTCGTTTAGTATCGTTATTTCAACAAAAAGCGTTATCCGGCTTGCCGCTGCTCAATGTTAATATCCCTGACGCACCGGAAAACAACATCGCCGATATCATGACCACAAGGCTGGGGCGGCGGCATGCCGCCGAGCCATCGATATTGCTAAACAGGGACGAACATACAATGCTTTATACTATTGGCGAAGCTGGCAAAGCCCGCGATAACAGCATCGGAACCGATTTTCACGCTATTGAAAACGGCGCAGTTTCAGTGACGCCACTAATGGTAGATTTAACAGATTCTGCACAACTCGGCAGAGTATGGGAATGGTTACAGTCCTGACTCCACCCACTGGCAGTGTTCTTCGTCACCTAAACGGACGTATTCGTCACCGGCAGGTGTTAGAGGCTTTTGAACGAGTAAATCGTAGCGCGTTTTTAGATTCTTCGTTGTGGCCTCGCGCCACCGCTGATAGCGCCTTACCTATTGGCTTTTCACAAACTACTTCGCAACCATTAGTCATTGCCCGCATGATAGAAATGATGTTACGCGGCGGTAATGCTCAAAATATATTAGAAGTTGGTGCCGGTTGCGGCTATCAGACCGCGCTACTGGCTGAAATTTGCGCCCACGTGACCGCCGTTGAGCGCATCGGCACACTTGCACGGCAGACAAACCGACGCCTGCGGGGGATGGGATACAATAACGTCCGTGTTGTACACGCAGATGGTGTTGTCGGTTGCACACAAGCCGCACCTTATGATGGCATTATCGTTTGTGCTGAACATAAAGCTATTCCCAGCGCGCTGGTTGAGCAGTTATCTGCTGATGCATTACTGGTCATGCCGCTAGAAGACTCTAGCGTTACCCGTCTGGTAGCGATTAATGCCGAAAGCCGCATTGCCGCCCGCCGCGATACCGTAAATTTTGTGCCTTTGTTAGAAGGAAAATGTTAAAAAAAATATCTGCCTTTTTGATACTTCTTCCACTTGCAGCTTGTGCACCTTCACAGGTACCTGCGCCAGTATCAACTGTGGATGAAATCAAATCAAAAAAATTTCTCAGTATCGCACCTGAACAGCCGGAACCGCAAGTTAACCGCCCCGACTTTCACAAAATCAGTAGCGGAGAAACACTGCAAGAAATCGCTTTTAACTACGGCTTGGATTATCGTGAATTGGCGGTGTGGAATGGTCTTTCCGACCCTAACAAAATATACGCCGGCAATCTGCTACGCCTTTCACCAACTAATAATACACCTGTGACCGATGTTGTCACGAGCCAAAAGTCGGCGGGCATTGTCGCTACACCCGAACTCGTCCCCTCCTCACCTACGCCAACAGCTGAACCAAAGCCGACTCGCCTCACGGTTGGTACGACAACGCCGTCTTCATCACCCGATGGCACTAATGCACCAGTCAAGACATCTCCGCTAGCCAGCAAATATCCTTATGACAAAAACACGCTTAATAAGTTACGTACCGCTTGGCAAAATAAACACGCCACGCCCACAAAAACTAAACTTAGTGAAGCCGCAACAGCACCAACTCCCCAGCCTACGACAGATGGAGCGCCACAGACGGTACGACGACGTTTTGATGTAGACTGGAGTTGGCCATCTAGCGGTGGTATCAGCCAAAAATTCAGTAATTCTTCCAAAGGCATTAACATTAACGGAAATAAGGGCGATGCGGTATATGCCAGTGCCGATGGACAAGTCGTATACGTAGGCACCGGCGTTAAAAGCTATGGGCGTCTCGTTATCTTAAAACATAAAAACGATTATCTAAGTGCCTATGCACACAATGATGAAGTTTTTGTTAAAGAAAGTCAATCGGTAAAGCGTGGTCAAAAAATCGCTATGTTTGGTGACAGCGGCACTGACCGCGTAATGTTGCACTTAGAAATTCGTAAAGCCGGAAAACCGTTTGATCCATTACAAGTTTTGCCAGCGAAGCCTTAAAACTATTATCGGTGACTTTTTTCAAATGCAAAATAAGACCACCAATTACATTTTTTCACCTGATTAAAATTCTCCCAGCAATATAATTATTGGCATGTCCTTTCCGACTATTGTTATCGCCAGTGGAAACACCGGCAAAGTGCGTGAAATTCGTGCTGCCTTACAGCCACTAGCTGCGCGGCTACCTTGTTTAGCTGATTTAGGACTAAATGGTGCCGAAGAACCGTATGGTACATTTTTTGAAAATGCCCTGGCTAAAGCGCGAGCGGCAGCTGCGGTAAGTGGTGAAACAGCAGTAGCCGATGATTCGGGCTTGGTAGTAAAAGCTCTAAACGGCGCACCGGGAGTGCATTCAGCGCGTTATGGTGGCGACAAAACCGACGATGCAACTAACAATAACAAGCTATTACAAGAGATGGTTGGGAAAAAAGACCGGACAGCATTTTATTATGCGGCGATGGTTTTGGTGCAGACAGCAAACGATCCAGCACCAATGTTTGCCGAAGGATTTTGGTGCGGTGAAATTATTAATGAATCGCGTGGTGACGGTGGATTTGGCTATGACCCACTGTTTTATGATCCGCGTGTGGGCAAGACTGGTGCGCAAATGACGCTGGAAGAAAAAGAAGCCGTCAGTCATCGCGGACAGTCGTTACGTGAATTAATGCGACTAATTAAAACTCGCCGCTTTTAAATACATGGAAGCACCGCTGCTGTCAGCGGGGCGAGTACGTAACCCGCCACCTCTGAGTCTGTATATTCATCTGCCGTGGTGTACGCGCAAATGCCCTTATTGCGATTTTAATTCTCATCAGGCGGCGACACAGATTCCTGAAACAGAATACATTAACGCTCTGTTAGCCGACGCCGAGTCACTACTACCTGCAATATGGGGTCGACGCGTGCAAACGATTTTTTTAGGTGGAGGCACACCCAGCTTGTTTTCACCAACAGCAATTGACCGGCTATTTAGCGGGCTGCGAGCACTGTCTTTGTTGCCTCCCGATATAGAAATAACCATGGAAGCTAATCCCGATTCTTCCGATATGCAAAAGTTTTCTGAATTTCGCGCTTTGGGTATAAATCGTCTGTCATTAGGTGTACAGAGTTTTGATGACTCTTGTTTGCGGATACTTGGCAGAGTGCATGACGGCGCTGCTGCACGACGAGCAGCTACTGCTGCTACTGAATTTGATAATTTTAATATAGACCTTATGCATGCACTGCCGGGACAAACGGCAACTGCGGCATCAACAGATGTAAAAATAGCGATTGAATTTGCTCCCACACATTTGTCGTTATATCAATTGACTCTAGAGCCTAAAACTCCTTTTTTTCGTCATCCACCAACCGGTTTGCCAAGTGAAGATACCGGTGCTGACATTGCCGATGCCGTAGCTCGAACGGCAGCAGAAAATGGCTATGCACGCTATGAAGTGTCCGCATATGCCCGCGCAGAAACACAATGCAACCACAATTTAAACTACTGGCGTTTCGGCGACTATGCCGGCATTGGCGCCGGCGCTCATGGAAAACTTACAGTACACGGCGAGATATGGCGGGATGTGCGGATTACACATCCCGCCACCTACATGCGCCAAGCCGCCGCCGGCACGGCCGTTGCTAAACGAAACAAAGTTTCCGTTCGCGAAGCAGCTTTTGAATTTTTACTTAACGCATTGCGGCTGACTGATGGTTTTGAAACGGCAATACTTACCGATTACGCCGGAGTCACCATTGCTGATATTGAAGTACCTCTGGCGGCTTGCGAGGCAGACGGACTACTAGAACGCACTGCCACCCATATTCGTCCAACTACAAAGGGATTGCGATATTTAAATGACATGCTCATACGATTTTTACCAACAGAAAAATCAGTTAACAGACAGCACACAATAGTTTTACAAACAGCCAAATAAGACATATAAAAATAATGGCGGAAAAAATCGTTAAAAACATTTAAATTCCGGTTTATCCCTAACCGACAAAGTAACATGATTGACACGCCGACATAAATTACCTGATTCTTCCAACAAAATAAAATCACGGTTTTGTTTTTATGAGCAAGAGTGGTACCATAACGCTTAGGTCTATTGTGCCAGCGGGAAAGAAAAAAGCGATGTGCTTTTTCGCCGACGGAAATAACTTCCCGGAAACTCTCAGGCAAAAAAACCGCCGCGTACAAGACCTGTCTGGAGAGCAAGCGTAAACGCTTCACCGAAGGGGCACCCTCCACGGAGGCAATCTCTCAGGTTATCGGGACAGACGGGATGATTTGCCATTTGGCAAGGAAGGAGCCTGTTATGCCTAAAATTCATCATACACCGTTAAACGATTTACACATACAGTGGCGTGGCAAAATGACCGACTTTTCCGGTTATTCGTTGCCGCTGTCTTATGCTGGCGGTGGCTTTATTGCCGAACATATACATACTCGCACACAAGCATCATTGTTTGATGCTTCACACATGGGACAGCTAACGGTTTCTGGCAGCAACGCAGCTGAAACACTGTCAAAGCTCACTCCGGCAGACGTATCGCATATTGCCGTCGGTACCACTAAATATGCTGTTCTTACTAGCGACTGTGGCGGTGTGCTGGATGACTTTATTATCGGTAATGACGGTGACCGCGGTTTTTTCATTGTATTTAATGCTTCACGCAAGGCGGTAGATATTGCTCATTTACGAAAGCATTTGCCCGCTTCTTGCACTATCACCGAAATGTCCACGTGGGCGTTGCTTGCCCTGCAAGGTCCTCAAGCTGCGGCAGTTATGGAAACCATATCGGCGACAGCTGTCACGCTAAATTTCATGCACGCCGGCTGGTTTAATATTGACGGTGTTGAGTGCCGCATCACACGCGGCGGCTATACTGGCGAAGACGGTTTTGAAATTTCCATTCCCGCAAAGGCTGCCGTTAATATCGCTAGCCAATTGGCGGCACATCCCGCAGTCAAACCCGCCGGCTTGGGTGCACGCGATTCATTACGGTTGGAAGCAGGGCTGTGTTTGTACGGACACGAACTAACCGAGAATATTACGCCAATAGAAGCAGGATTGCTATGGTCGATACCAAAACATCGCCGAGAAGGTGGAGATTATGCCGGCGCCGACATTATTACTCAGCAAATTGCTAACGGACCATCACGAAGCTTGGTAGGATTGCGCCCACAGGGGAAAAAAGTCGTGCGCGCCGGCGCCAAACTGCGTAGCACTACCGGAGAAGATATCGGTGCAGTTACTAGCGGATTACATGGACCAAGTTTGCAATTCGCCATTGCGCTGGGATTTGTTAAAACCCCATACGCTGCAACGGGCGGTATTATCACCGCCGAAGTGCGCGGTGAATGGATTAATTGTGAGGTAGTCAAACTGCCTTTTGTTTCACACCAATATAGGAGAAAATCATGAGCAAGCAATATACACAAGAACACGAATGGATTGAAGACGTCGGTAACGGGCGTTTTCGCGTTGGCATTACCGATTTTGCGCAGGAACAGCTGGGCGACGTAGTGTCGGTGGAACTGCCGGAAGTTGGACAATATGTTGCTCAAAAAGAAGAATGTGCTGTTATTGAATCAGTTAAAGCCGCCAGCGACATTTATGCACCCATTTCCGGCGAAGTAGCTGCCGTTAATGAAACATTGATTGACAATCCGGGGCTAGTCAACGAATCACCCGAAGACGGAGGTTGGCTGTGGGAAATGACAACCGACGCGGCGGCGGAAGAACTCATGGATGCGACGGCGTATGCCGCATTTGTGGAAGAAGCATAATGAACAACCGTAACGATTTTTTACCGACGGCAGGTTTTGCTAACCGGCACTGTGGCATATCGTCAGAAGATCAGCGAGAGATGTTGCAGACTATCGGATTTGAAAAATTAGATGACATGGAAAAAATTCTTCCGCCGGAAATCGTCGGGCGCCTACCAGACATTGGACCAGCACTAACTGAAGATGAAGCCACCGCCGAGTTGTCGTCCATGGCGAGAAAAAATAAAGTAGCAGTGAGCATGCTCGGGCTTGGCTACTATGGCACGAGTATGCCGGCAGTGGTACGCCGTAATTTACTAGAAAGCGCTGCCTGGTACACTGCCTACACGCCTTATCAGGCCGAAATTGCACAAGGTCGGTTGGAAATGCTGCTTAATTTTCAAACTCTGGTAATTGATTTAACCGGCTTGCCTATGGCTGGAGCATCGTTGTTGGATGAAGCGACGGCAGCGGCAGAAGCCATGACCTTACTGCGGCGTCAAAGTCGTTCTGACAGCAATGTTTTTCTTGTTGATGAAACGCTGTTTCCACAAACTTTGGCAGTTCTAAAAACGCGCGCCGCACCGCTGGGAATTCAACTCAATATTTTGCCGGCAGAAAAATGTACCGAAGCGCCAGAAGCCTTTGGCGCCATTTTGGGTTATCCTGCCGGTGACGGACGGTTGTATGATCCATCAGCAATTGTAGAGACTCTCAAAAGCCGTAATATTGGTGTTGCCTGCTGCACAGATTTGCTAGCCCTCGCATTAATTAAATCACCAGGAGAAATTGGTTTTGACGTTGCCGTGGGCAATGCCCAACGTTTGGGTGTGCCAATGGGTTGTGGCGGACCACACCCTGGATTTATGGCTTTTTCGTCCACATTACGCCGCCACGTGCCGGGTAGGCTGGTAGGCGTTTCCAAAGATACCCATGGTCGTGCCGGTTTTCGCCTATCGGCGCAAACACGCGAACAGCATATTCGTCGCGAAAAAGCTACTAGCAATATCTGTACTGCACAAGCACTGCCGGCAATGTTAGTAGCAGCATATGTGGTGTATCGCGGTCCGGATCGGCTAAAGGCCGTAGCAAAACGAGTGTGGCGGCTGGCTTTAGCTTTGGCGGCAGGATTACGAAAAATGGGACGAGCCCCATTACATGATAACTTTTTTGACACCCTACGGGTGTCGGCAACAGATGCAGTGGCGGTGGTGGACAAAGCGCTGCAAAACGGTATCTGCCTGTTGCATCGTGATGGCGTCGTCGGCATTAGCATAGACGAATGCACCACCCCAACACATATTGAAGCAGTATGGCACGCCTTTGGTGGTAACGCACCCGATTTTGACGCCATTGCCTCGGAAATCGATGATACCTTACCTGCCAAATTCGTACGCACCGACGCTTTTTGCACACACGAAACATTTAATATTTATCATACCGAACATGAGATGTTGCGTTACTTGCGGCGGCTTGGGCAAAAAGACATTGCCCTTGACCGTTCCATGATTCCGCTTGGTTCGTGCACAATGAAACTTAATGCTGCCGTACAAATGGAACCACTGTCTTGGCCTCTGTTAGCAAACGTTCACCCTTTTGCGCCAGCTTCGCACCAGGCCGGTTATGCACAACTCGCTGCCAAGTTAGAATCACTATTAGCAAAAATATCAGGTTTTGACTCTGTGTCTTTGCAACCAAACGCCGGCGCCCAAGGCGAATACGCTGGTCTGCTGGCGATACGCCGCTATCTTGATAGCCTTGATCAAGGACATCGCGATGTGTGTTTAATTCCACTGTCCGCACATGGCACTAATCCAGCCAGCGCGGTCATGGCGGGTATGCGCGTGGTGCCGGTAGAAATTGATAATGCAGGGCAAGTGAGCGAAGATGATTTACGGCAAAAAATTGCCCTCCACCGTAACAATCTGGCGGCATTAATGCTCACCTATCCATCCACTTACGGCGTATTTGGTAGAAGAATGCCGGCATTGTGTGAGCTTGTACACGAAGCAGGCGGACAGGTATACATGGACGGCGCCAATTTCAACGCCTTAGTCGGCGTATCACTACCCGGACAGTTTGGTGCTGATGTTATGCATATTAATTTACACAAAACTTTTTGCATTCCACACGGCGGTGGAGGTCCCGGCATGGGACCGATTGGAGTGCAGGCACACCTGCGTGAATTTTTACCCAAACATCCCATGCAAAATGGCGGGGAAGATGATTATGATACCGTATCGGCCGCGCCGTGGGGGTCGGCGTTAATTCTCCATATTTCTTGGATGTATATTCGCATGATGGGCGCTGATGGACTGCGCCGAGCGACATTAAGCGCCTTACTCGCCGCTAACTATATCGCCAAACAGTTAGGTAGCGCTTATCCAGTGGAATTTCATGACGAAAACGGTTATGTGGCACATGAATGCATTGTAGATGCACGCGTATTCAAATCGGCAGGGGTGTCAGTAGAAGACATTGCCAAACGGTTGATGGACTACGGTTTTCATGCACCGACAGTATCATGGCCAGTGGCAGGCGCGATGATGATTGAGCCCACCGAATCGGAAACCAAAAACGAAATAGACCGCTTGTGTGACGCCTTGTTGTCTATTGTCGGTGAAATCAAACGCATTACCGACGGTGAATGGCCACGTGATGATAATCCGTTGATAAACGCACCGCACACCGCCGAAGATTTGCTGGTAGAAAATTGGACACATCCATACAGTCGAGAAACGGCAGCATATCCATTATCTTGGGTGCGGCGCCATAAATACTGGCCACCCATCGGCCGCATAGATGCCGCTTGGGGCGACCGCAATTTGGTATGCGCTTGTCCGCCCATAGAGTCTTACAGCTAAACAGCGATTGGGTTTTAAAATAATAGTAATGGTCACTTGACCATTACTACCTAACATTGCCCAGTTTTTATTACTGTTCGCGCTCACCAGTGTGCCCTTCTCTGCTGATTATGTTCATCGCGTAGCAGCGTTAAAGCTCGCCCGCGTGGCGGTGTGGGATGTCCTATAACCTTGTCAGCGTTCCGGAAGTCTAGATTCGGCCATTGTCGCCAATAGCGAGCGAGTCAATGACATTGTCGGACTACTACGGCGTTGTCCGACCATTTAGGCGATAGCACTCAACGGCGGCAAGGCACGGCTATGTTTTACGCGCTATATTCAGCCACAACTTGATGAATCAATTCCGTTAGAAATTTTTCCACTGCCGCCTACTAGCCCAGCTAACGCCCGCATGACACGAGAACAAAAATTAGCCGCGTGGCAGTAAATCAAACCGCTTCTACGCCCATTACCGCCGTGAGCGGCGAGTATAATTTGCGACATGAGTGAGATTGAACAATTGATGAATTTTGCGCAACAGTTGTCAACGCACGCGCGTGAAATCACCTTGCCTCATTTTCGCTCCGGTATACACAGCAATACCAAAGCCGACGATTCACCGGTCACAATCGCTGATCGCGATTGTGAAGCCGCTATGCGGACACTCATTGCCGATACCTATCCGACACATGGTGTTGTCGGCGAAGAATATGGCGATGATTCGGCCAATTGCAGCGACGTGTGGGTGCTAGACCCAATTGACGGCACGCGGAGTTTTATTACTGGCAGCCGCCAGTACTGCACATTAATTGCCTTTGTGCGTGATGGCATAGCACAAATCGGGCTAATTGACATGCCCGCAGAAAATGAATGTTGGCTCGCATGCGACGTGTCCGACAAACAATCGGTAACGCTAAACGGCAAGCCTTGCGTAACTTCTACCTGCCACAAATTAAGCGAATCTTCCTTAGTTACTACCACGTTGGGAGTGGCTGATAACGCATGCGAAGCTGCGGCAAAACGACTGTGCCGGAGTGCGGGGCAAATGCGGTTAGGTGGTGACGCTTCGGCTTATGGTTGCGTGGCATCTGGTTATGCCGATATAGCAGTGGATTATAAAATGGCGTGTCATGATTATCTGCCACTGGTGCCTATTGTACGCGCCGCCGGTGGCGTGATTAGCGATTGGCAAGGAGAAACATTGCAATTATCTTCAACTCACCGAACCGAAGTGTTGGCGAGCGCTACAATCGACTTGCATCAGCAGGCACTATCCACATTGAATATGCAAAAATAAGTCGGCAGGCGCAAAATGTATTTTTTCCAAAGAAAGAAAATCAACCGAAAACATCAATACTTTTTTCCTAAAAAAACATATATCATTTCCCTAATTTAAAAAACACTCTAGATATGCGTCGTAAAATATTAACCGCAGCCGTACTCGTTTTGCTCGCGATATTTTTCTTTAGCGCACCTTTTTTAGTCCGATAAATGAGATAATTCGCCGTTGTGAGAAAGTAAAAAATACGGTAGATTTTTCCGTTTTTTTATCTCTTCTGAATACAAAAAATGAGAGTAACATCCTGAGGAACCATATGAAAAAACAAGCAAAAGTAGTAGTCATTGGCGGCGGCGTAGCCGGCGTATCAACCTTATATCATTTGGCACACAAAGGCTGGGGCGCGGATTCGGTGTTGCTGGAACGGCACGAGTTAACGTCTGGTTCCACTTGGCATGCCGCCGGTTTGTTACCTTTATTTAACATGTCATATTCGGTGGGACAGTTGCACAAATATTCCCTTAATTTATATAGTGGATTGGAAGCCGAAACTGGTCTCAAAAGCGGCTTGGCGCAGGTAAGCAATATTCGCATGGCCTTGACAGAAGAACGTATGGACGAATACCGGCAGTATGCCGCTGTCGCTGCCACCATTGGCGTGGCAGTAGAATTTCTCACACCCCAGCAAGTAAAAGATATTTGGCCACTGTGTGTGACCGACGGACTCATCGGCGCCATTCGGCATCCCGAAGACGGTTATATTCAACCAGCGGAGCTAACTTTTGCATTGGCTAAGGGCGCACGCAATCACGGTGCCGAGATATACAATCGCACTACAGTTACCGACATTCAAAGACGTAATGGACAGTGGGCAGTAGTTACCGACAAGGGAGAGATTTGTTGCGAACACATTGTGAGCGCCACCGGTAATTATGTACGCCAGACCGGCGCCATGGTGGGATTAGATATTCCCGTTATTCCGGTGCAGCACCAGTACATCGTAACAGACGAGATACCAGAATTGATGGAACGCCGCAGCCAGGGATTACCTGAAATGGGCGTGTTGCGCGAGCCCGATGGCTCTTGGTATATGCGCGAAGAGCGCGGCGGACTAATTCTCGGTCCTTACGAATTTGGTGCGCCAGCATGCTATCTTAACGGTCCCGCACCTGACGCTGAGCGAGAGCTATTTCAAGAAGATTTAGAACGACTGATGCCGCACATTGAGTCAGCAATTCGCCGAGTACCGTGCTTTGAAAAAGGTGGAGTGAAGCAAGTATTTAATGGCGCCATTTGCTACACACCAGACGGTAATCCTATTGTTGGCCCGGCGTGGAACTTACCCAATTTTTGGATTAATGAAGGTCACAGTTTTGGTATTACTGCCGGCGGCGGCGCCGGCTGGCAGTTGGCAGAATGGATTGTAGACGGCGAACCTACCGTTGACATGCTAGGCGTTGAACCACGACGTTTTGGCGACTATGCTACCAAAACCTATCTCATCAAAAAGAATGAAGAAACCTATGCCAACATGTACACTGTACATTATCCCGATGAGGAGCGAGAGGCTGCTCGACCATTACGCACCGCACCATGTTATGACCGTTTGAAGGCAATGGGTGCCGTTTTTGGTCAAAAATTTGGCTGGGAACGCGCTAACTGGTTTGCTCCTGAAAACGTAGAAGCCAAAGATGATTGGTCATTCCGACGTTCCAAGTGGTTTCCACACGTTGTCAACGAAGCAAAAAATGTCGCCGCCAATGCCGGTCTTTTGGACATGACCGCCTTTGCTAAATGTCGCATTAAGGGAGCTGGAGCACGCGCCTTTTTGGACAATTTGGTAGCCAACAAGCTACCAAAAAAAGACGGTCGCATTGCTTTATGTCATGCACTTAACAGTCGTGGCGGAGTACATTCCGAATTTACCATTTATAAAGAAAGTGATGAATCATATTATCTAGTATCCGCCGGAGCTTGGCAGCGGCTAGACCACGATTGGATTAACAAACACCTCCCCGCCGACGGTTCAGTTGTATTTGAGCAGTTGACCAATCAACGAGGCGTATTGGTGCTGGCTGGACCGCAGTCGCGCGAAATTATGCAACGCGTCTCGCCACACGAAGATTTTTCAACCACCTCCTTTCCTTGGTTGTCGGGACGGTGGGTGGATGTGGGGGTAGCACCAGCATTGGCGGTGCGAGTGAATTTCGTCGGCGAATTAGGATGGGAATTGCACCACCCAATAGAATATCAAAATCATATCTTTGATGCGCTTATGGCAGCCGGTGCCGATTTAGGATTAAAACCTTTCGGCATTCGCGCCATGGACATGTTGCGCATAGAAAAATCCTACAAACTAGTGGGACAGGAATTGTCCACTGAATATGCTGCTTGGGAAAGTGGATTGCAGCGTTTTGTTTTTCCTGATAAGGGAGATTTTATTGGGCGCGACGAACTTTTGCAGTGGCGCGAGCGCGGTTTTAAATGGCAGAGCGTAACCATGGAGATAGGCAACATTAAAGACGCTGACCCTCTCGGCAACAATGCCATTTTCAAAGATGGTAAAACAGTGGGACGTGCAACCAGCGGCAACTTTGGACCACGGCTACAAAAAACGTTCGCGTTGGCAATGGTGCCGCCATCTCTAGCGCGTGTCGGCGAAGCTTTTGAAATGGACGTGCTAGGCGAAAGACATCCTGCCGTTATAGTTAAAGAAAGTCCTTATGACTCCGATAATACGGTATTGAAAGGATAAATTTCACAAAAATAGTAGCCATGCCCATTTACGAATATCAGTGCAAGCAATGTGGACATCAAGATTCCGATATGGATTCCATCAATGCGCCGCGTGTCAAAAAATGTCCATCTTGCGGCAAACGCTCATTTTCTCGCCTCATCTCTGCGTCTTCTTTTCAACTAAAAGGCAGTGGTTGGTATGCGACTGATTTTCGCAACAACGACAAAGCAGATAATAAAACGGAGAAAGAAAAAAAGACTGACAAGGCGAATGCCGTTGACGACGGAAAAACAACTACCAAAAAACCTGATAAAAAAGAATCCAAAACGGAAAATAAAAAAGGCCCCAAAGAAGCAGCTTAATTATCAATTTAATGCTTCCGGCAGAGGCTTTGTTTTCTACACCACCTTACATAAAGACTCCTACTCCGGCCTCAACGATACTACTTCGGATTGTGGCACAATATTATTTCTTATTTCTTAATTGATGTAGCGATGATTACCGGCGCAACACTTTTATTTTTTTTGGTCTTGCGCAATCGCTTTCACATAAATTAATTCCGATAAACGATACCTACCACTCCGAAAAATAATTATGCGAAAAGTCACAATCGGATAAAAATAATCCGATTGTGACTTACACAAAACGATTACTCGCTTGTCCTGCTCTTAACAAAAAAGTAGTTGCATATAAAAATAAATATGATATGATTAGTAGCATTGTTAAACAAACTCAGGAGAAATAAGATGATGGCTTCAAGCATCAAAACAGTCTCATGGGGAGGAAATGATGGTGAAATTTTTGAAAAGCGATTGATTAAAAAAATAAGCCTTCACACTAGCACTTGTGTTAATCAAATAGGTATAAATAAAGATAAACACGGTAGCGGTGGTGTTGATAGGGGAGAGATAATATTAGCGCCTGATGAACATATCAATAAAGTTAATATACGTTCAAGTGTAGGAATTGATTTTGCTGAATTTACAACAAACAAAGCCCGCACAATTAGCGGCGGAGCACCAGAAGGAAGCAATCATATACTAGAAAATATGCGAGTCATTGCCATTGGCGGAAGATCTAGCTTACGTCTTGATAAGTTGGACATTATGTATATTGATAAATATGAAGAATCTACAATTGAAGAACGTAATGTAGAGTTTATACTGAGTTATACACTCCCTTTCAAAAATATATATATGTTTGAAAAGACTAGAGAACAGGTCGCAGAAATTTATAGAAAAATGACTAAAATCATGTTAGAGCGGCAGTATAGTGCTAGTATCGAAGGAGAATACTATGAAAAAGTTATTGCTTCTACAAAACTTGAAGTGAAAGACGTCAAGCTGGAAACAGTTAAGAATGAACTAGAAAAAGATCTTATTACTGGTTCACCTACAGTCCGTATTGTTCCGAAGGACCATGTAGGAATCGAGGTTATCTCAGGAACCATAATGAAAGGAGCCGATGGAAACTTTTGGGTTTCACCGATCGACTCTCTTTCATATTCAGCTATACAAATAAATGATGCCGGCAGCATTCTTAACCACTATGATTTGACGGGTACGCTTCATACCCAAATACCGAGTCTTGCACTTCATAAGACAACAAAAAATAATTATATTTATTATAGCGAACAAAACAATGAATAAAAATAATCCATTCAATTCGGTTTACCCCTCCATCTCTCATTTACAGTTTTTATATCTACGCTGCACATTATTGTATAGTCACGGCAATTAACTACTCTAGTTAATTTGGCATTAATCATCATTAACCAAAACAAAAAATTTCAACCAATCACTAAACGATCGATTTTATGGCAGGAAGGTCAGTTATTGTGAACGGCGGCAATATTTTATGACTATAAATTTCAATATCATAAATAAAACATGAAAACCTTAACAGAAAACATGCAAAAATCTATTACCCCAGAAAAAGCTCTAAATTTATTAAAGGAAGGCAACAACCGTTTTATAAATAATTTGAAAGCAAATCGTAATCTATTACAACAGGCTAATGAAACCTCAGAATATCAGTACCCATTTGCAATAATATTAAGTTGTATTGACTCGAGAACTTCAGCTGAAATTATTTTTGACCAAGGTCTTGGTGATATATTTAGTGTGCGCATAGCTGGAAATATTATTAATGAAGATATTTTAGGTAGCATGGAATTTGCCTGTAAAATAGCCGGCGCTAAAATTATTACTATTTTAGGTCACAGCAATTGCGGTGCTATTAAAGGTGCTTGTGACCATCTTGAAATGGGGAATCTAACAACATTACTTTCTAAAATACGTCCAGCAATAGATGACGAAAAAACAGTGACAGAAAACCGCAACTCCGGAAACGAAGATTTTGTTAAAAAAGTAACGCTTATCAATGTACAATGTGCCATGAAAAGCATTACGCAAAGAAGCCCAATATTAAAAGAAATGATAGAGAATAATCAAATACGTCTTGTTGGAGGTATTCATAACATAGCTTCAGGCGAAGTTACTTTTTATTCAGTCCTTCCTAACAAATTGCTCTAGCCAACAATTATCACCTCGTCCGCATTCAAGCATTAATTATTTATAAAAAATCAATGACATCTCACAAATTAATTTCTGGCAGTTCTGATTACGAAAAAAAAATTGGTTACTCTAGGGCCGTTGTTGATGGTAATTATGTGTTTGTTTCAGGCACTACCGGTTTTGATTATAAAACCATGACCATTTCAGATAGTGTAATTAAACAAGCTAATCAATGTTTTAAAAACATTGGATATGTACTCATAAAGGCAGGATCTAGTTTAGATGATGTAGTACGTGTTCATTATATATTTCCAAACAAATTAGATTTTGAACCTTGTTGGCCGGTATTTAAGAAATACTTAGGCATTGCTTGCCCAGCAGCAACTATGTTTGTTGCTCAATTACTTGATGATAGAATGAAACTTGAAATCGAAGTTACCGCTAAAATAAAAAACACTTAACCAGTAATTCAAGAGAATTTTTTAACAGTGCATTAACTTCATTTTTCTGCCTATCTTGGCAACCTATCAAAATCCATTTAATAACCTTTAGATTAGTCAGCGACGGAAATAAAATTTCAATTTTTATCTTGGCACATTCAACTTCAAAGTGCGCACCCTAAATAAAAAATAGGACATAGTAAAATCCGTCAGTATAAAAGCACACTAATACTTTAACTTAACAGGAGAAAACTATACCCTATAAGCATCTTACCCTAATTGAAAGAATAGAATCAAGATAGGCCATCCTGAAGACAAGCAAATGCGCATTAGTGCAGAATGTATTTATCAGTGGATTTATCAAGATGCAATCAACGGTGGCAACTACGTTACGGCTCATCAATAGGTATTACCTAACAGAAGAAGCATTCACGACAGATCAACAACAATCCGCAACAAAACAAGATATGGGCACTGGGAAGGAGATATCATTTTTGGTAGTAGAAGCAGTGGCTATATTGCAACTTTTGTTGAGTATAAAAGCAGATATTTAATCTCAGCAAAACTGTGTGACAAAACAACTCAAGAATTAACAAATAAAGTAATTAAATTGTTTGTAAGTATTCCATCAAAGTTAGTAAAAACCTTAACGCTTGATAATGGAAAAAAGTTTGTGCAGTTTAAATATATTGAAAATAATACAGGATTAACCATTTATTTTGCTGATTCGTATTCATCGTGGCAACGAGAAAGCAATGAACAAGTAAACGGACTTGTGAGAAGATATTTTCCAAAGAAAATGAGCTTTGAGAATATTACTGATAAAATGGTTAAGGAGGTCGCAAACAAAATTAATAATCGACCTAGGAAGTGCTTAAACTATCGGACACCAGCTGAAACTCTAGGTGGTGCACTTTGAAGTTGAGTGTGCCCTGTTATATTTCGCTTTATAGCCGAGTGAAGTAATTTTTAATTTTTCGGCATAACAAAAAATGGAGAATATTATGAAAAAATGGACAACATCAAATATACCTTCTCAATCAGGACGGACTGCAATTGTAACTGGAGCAAATTCTGGCTTAGGCCTGGAAACGGCTAGAGCACTTGCAAATAAAGGAGCTCATGTGATATTGGCATGTCGTAGCGAAGAACGAGGGAAGCAAGCTCTGGATAAAATTAAATATGATAAGCCCCAAGGTTCGGTTGAGTTGGCGTTGCTCGATTTATCGAGTCTTGAATCTGTAATTAAATTTACGCAATCATTCAAAACGCAGTACAACACGCTTGATTTGCTTATCAATAATGCAGGTGTGATGACGCCACCAGCCTCAAAGACGGTAGACGGTTTTGAGTTACAGATTGGCGTAAATTATCTTGGTCATTTTGCATTGACTGCAGGGTTATTTGATCTTTTAAAACAAGGAAATGATCCACGAGTGATTACACTCAGTAGCCTTGCACATCGTTGGGGAAAGATTGAATTAAATAGCTTCTCCGATATCAGTAACTACAACTCTTGGAGAGAGTATGGACAAAGTAAAATTGCTTGTTTAATGTTTGCAATAGAATTAGACGAACGTTTACGGGAAGCAGGGATTTCGATGAAGTCTTCATCAGCACATCCAGGTGGCACAAAAACTGATTTACAGAGGCATAATCTAATGTCACGAGTGCTAGACTTTATGTATATGGAAGCAAGCCAAGGGGCACTGCCTTCGCTATATTGTGCTACTGAACTGTCTTCCGTTAGCGGTTCCTATATCGGTCCTGATGGTTGGTTTGAAATGCGCGGGTATCCTGCTCCAGCAAAAATCGCCAAACAAGTGCACGATAAAGATTGTCGAAAGCAATTATGGGATGCTACTGAAAAAATGGCAGAAATCAATTTTGATGTATCTTGAACATTTTTACTTACGAGTTGTTCTATTGGGTGAATGGAACAGTTACCAAAAATATAACAAGAAAAGGCAAGGAGACGCATTACCGCACGCTTACTTTAGGCATTATGGGTTAATATTGAAAATCGACGTATTGTGAAGTCTTATTCGTCATTACTACGTGAAGTTGGTGCTTGTAAAATTTGTAATGAACACCTGCCTCTAGGACCTAGGCCTGTTTTGCAGTTTAACCCAATGGCGAAGATCTTAATAGCTGGACAAGCACCAGGAAAAAAAGTGCACGAATCTGGTATACCATTTGATGACGCTAGCGGAAAACGCTTACGCGAATGGTTGGGGGTAAGTCGTGAGGTTTTTTATGATCCGCAACAAATTGCAATTTTACCTATGGGTTTTTGTTTTCCTGGTTCAGGAAAATCAGGAGACCTTCCGCCAAGACCAGAATGTGAGCTCACTTGGCGCAAGCTACTTTTGGAACGTCTGCATAAACTGGAAATTACATTAGTGCTTGGACAATACGCACAGGCTTATCATTTTGGTAACGCCAATTCTTCCGTAACCGAACTGGTTAGTTCATGGCGCCAGTATTGGCCGAAGGTGGTTCCCCTGCCACACCCTAGCCCAAGAAATAATCGTTGGTTAAAGAATAATCCGTGGTTTGAGACAGCGTTGCTACCGAAACTTCGTGAACGAGTTTCAGAGGTATTAGCATAATGAGGTTAAGGTACCATAATCAACATAAGCAACCTGGTCAGCCTTCGGTTGATGACTGTCGTGGGTGTTATCGTACATGGATTAAATATGAAAATTGAAAAGGGCTCTGTTAAAAAAATGCTGTAGCTGAAATATTTGGTGTTGTAACGTGGTGGCTCGTTAATAATGTTGATTCATTAACAGTATCCGATAAAATTATTAGATTAAGTAATCAATATTAAAATTAATTATTAACAACGCATAACAAGTTTGTTAAGTCAGTCGCAAAACGCTTGGTTTGCATCGCTTACAATAAGGCGAAAATACTTTCAAATGCTATCTTGGGTTTTATATATATTTTTCTTGCAGTACTAGAAAATAAGACCGCACAACCAAGAAAAACTAGCATGCTTACGTAGTTAAACTAATGAATACCAAAACCTGACGGAGGCAAGTATTCGCTTGAACGATTCATTGGGTGCTTTATGAGTCAAAATGTTTTTTCTTTGTCAAAAAATCTATTTTTTCAGCAATATAAGGAATATTGCAAATTACAAAAATCAATCCCAATATAAGGACACCTTGCATAATTATTTGTGTTTCCATTGTTTACTCCTTTTCAGTTTTCAAAACTTTATAAGCAACCGAAAATTTGTTTTCGTAATTTAAACTTAATGGAGACAGAAAATGCTTAACCTGTACCGTTTACCCTCTCCTCAGCCTCAATAAAGATGGCTTTAGCTATCCGCTTAATTGACTTATTGTGTGGTTATTTTGACATAATTATTGTTTATGTAATTACACCACTGTTCGGACTCAAGAGGAGGAATTTGCTTATTATCTCTAATGCCAAGTTTGAACTCCACAACTGAACGCCATTCTGTCGAACCAACATCAGACCCATGACCACGATTATCATCAGTAAATATTTGTTTTTCTACAAGATCATACCAATCATTTGAGCAAACATTAGTATTTGATTTTTTACCATCAATATCAGAACATCCAGTTATTGCTACTAAGAATAATGCGAAAAAAGTAAATATTAAAGTCTGATTTATAATTTGCTACATAATAACTAAATTCAGCGGTAGTTTACCATCCGCTAGAGTGATTTGTTATGTGCTTTTGTTGCACATTCACCCTCGGGTTCAAATAATTTGATTTTCAATATTATTCAGCAAAGCTATTAATTTCCTACCGATAGCTTGGGCTAAATTTACAGGAACGGCATTACCAATTTGTTTATATTGACTGCTGATTGAACCCACAAACTTCCACTTATCAGGAAATGTTTGAATTCTCGCATACTCTCTAATATTCAAAGGTCTCGTATCCTCAGGATGGCATCTTTCAGTTTGTTTTTGAGCCGGTGCACACGTTAAAGTTAAACTAGGGCTATCGTAAGATAGCCTTCTCGCCATCCCTGTTTTGCCTCCACCCATAAAATAACTTTTCTGCATATATTCCCGCTGTATCTCATCAGGAAGATCTACCCAACAACCGCCAGGAGGAACCATAGCCAAGATTTTCTTTTTCCTTTCAGGGTAAACTTGTCCTTGAGATTTTGGACAATCTGAATCGTATAAGTTTCCTTTTAATAGAGCATCCTTTACGGTTAAAATTTTACCAAATGGTTCCGGCCATTCAAAATTGCTATATTTAACTAAATCATTGCGAATACAAACGAGGAATAATCTCTCTCTCTTTTGTGGAACTCGGTAGAAAATAGCCTTTAAAACTTTTGGTTGAATTAGTGTATAGCCAATTTCCTGAATAACAGACTTAATTGCTTCTAATGTTTTTCCATTGTCGTGAGTTAATAGCCCTCTTACATTTTCACCTAAAAACACTTTAGGTTTTATTTCTTTAATTGCTCTTACAAATTCAAAAAACAAAGTTCCTCTTGTATCCTCAAAACCTAACTTCTTTCCTGCATAAGAGAATGCTTGGCATGGAAACCCGCCTGATAAAAAATCAATATTTTTATATACAGTAAAATCTATATTACTTACATTACCTTCAATAACATTCCAGTCAGGGCGATTTTTTCTTAATGTTGCGCAAGCATCTTTATCTATTTCATTCAATGCAACAGAATTAAATCCTGCTTTTTCCAAACCGATTGCCAATCCACCTGCTCCAGCAAATAATTCAATTGAGTTATATTTTTTAATTGGCTTTATTGCTTGTTCTTTATTCCAACTAGACTCGATCATTGCTTTTACCTGTGGGAAATAATCTAAATCAGATAAGGAATAGCATCCATCTTTTAGTGATTTTACTTTTCCATTTTTTTTCCAACTTTCAACTGTTCTCTTAGATACAGACATGATGTCTGCTAACAATGACTCTGAAATCATTTCTTTAGACATTAAAATTACTGAACCCTTCATATTTTTCAAAGGATAATAAGTAGAGACTTTTAAGTAAATTGGGCGATATTTGCTTTAATTCTGTCAATACAGTATTAGATTTATCATCTAGTTCTATATCATTAACAATATCCTCAATAACTTTTGGCAACTGTTCGCAAAGTTCTTTAAATGCGGTTTTTCTACCTGTTACAAGTTCATAAAATTTATCAATTGAAACTCGTCTAATGTTTTCAGTTGAAATAGGATTTCCATCTAAGCTAACATTCCAAATAATATTCTGACTGTTTCTAGCAATAACTTCGACAAGCATACATTTTGCATTAGGATTATTTAAAAGCGTAGCTTGCATCCTCATATAGGTTTTCTGAGAAGATGATGAGTTCATAGTATTATGCTTATTTTTCATTTCAACATAATACTGCTCACCTAAATTGACAATATCATAGCCATTTGTTGGCACACTCCAACCATCACCAATATAGCTAAAAATATTTTGATGGAAGTAGCCGATGTGATTAGTATTAGATTTGTCCATCTGTCTAACAATTTCACTCTCAATCACGCTCTGTATATCTCTGTCGTATACTTTTGAATCAAAAGTTAATTTTATCGGGTCAATAAGATTTTTGTTAAACTTAGCTAAATCAACCTGAAATCTGTACTTTTCCACTGTATCCTTAGTGTGATTGTACAAATCTTGATCGCTAATGAAGCTAAGATCGTAATTGCCCAAAATTTACTCCTGTTTAAATTTTTTACACATAACAGCGTGGCGATAACCCGCCTGTTTAGAGTTTACTCTATTATAGCTCTAATAGATCAGGTTGATTGGCTTGTTAGAGTACCGCAGGCGGATAACAAGTTAATTTATTATCGCCATGTCTTAGAACCGACCGCCTTGCGGTCGTATCTAACGTATAAGTTAAGAGACTCTCGACGCTTTTTCGAGAGTCCCGCTTAAACGCCTTGCTATGTATTTTGGCGCTGACGGCAATCTTTTCATTCGAGCTATTATAATAATTATTCACTGTATCATAAATTTTTTATTAGTGTTTCCCACCATGCTTCACGCTTGTGTTCTTTTCTTGTGGTAACGAGCTAACCAAGTTTGGGAGAAATAATGTGTACGCCTCGCTTGTCCGCTTTTTTTGTGGCTCTTTGAATCGGCTCATACCAACTGTGTATGGCTAGATCGAACATACCCCAATGTATCGGAACCATTGCCTTACCCTTAAGGTCGATAGTGGCTTGAACTGCCTCCTCTAGCATTTGATGCATAAACTCCCACTCAAGATTATAAGCACCATTGTCAATAAAGGTAATATCAAATAGCTCAAGTCGATTACCTATTTCTTTGTAATGCTCGGAGTAACCAAAATCATCTTGGTAACTATATCAATGAGTTTGCCCAACTCAAAGCCAATGCAAGGAAACAGTTTCCAAGGTATAAAAGAAAATGAGCTTTGAGAATATTACTGATAAAATGATAGGTAACGCAGTTCCTTGTAACTTAGCCTATTGTTTAGCAAAAACCATTAAGGAGCAATTATATAAAGCACGTAACAATTCATTCCAGTCGACCGCCAATGCGTTGGCTGAATAATTCAAAACATTACGCATTTGATACGTAACGCTACTTACTAAAATACGCATCAGAGATCATTATGAATAAACAAGTTCTTCCAGATAATTTACCAGTACCAGAGGATGATGGTGCATGTGCCCATCTTGAAGGGATGTGCTTTCCTTTACTTTCGTTTGAAACAACAGAGGGTTCTATTGTTTTGGCAAAATTACCAAAAACAACTGTAGTTTATATCTACCCCAGATCATCTGCCGATAGTGTTGACCCAGAGGGTTGGGACGCCATTCCAGGGGCTCGAGGCTGTTCTCCTCAAGGATGTGCCTTCCGCGACCATCAACTTGAACTTTCAACCCTCGGCGCCAGTGTATTTGGGCTTGCAACTCAAGATGTATCTTATTTGCGAAGCGAAGTGGCAAGACTACACCTGCCGTTTCCACTTATTAGTGATAGTCAACTCCAGTTAAAGGAAGCGTTAAATATTCCAATATTAGAAATGAAAGTTAATGGGGCGAGTTTCTATAAACGCATAACACTAATACTTCGGGAAAGACATATTGTTAAGGTGTTTTATCCTGTATTTCCACCCGATAAAAATGCTGAAAATGTAATTGAGTGGCTGAAGGGTAACCCACTCTGAACTTCTTGATAGATTTAAGTTTATGTTAAACTGATTAAGTTCTTTGTAAACGGTGTGTATAACTTGCCAAATATATTTATACAAAGCACCTCAGCGAAAATTGCCATTTCTACTGAGTTGTTATAACTAAAAAAATGGGTGTCTCCTATGAGTTTAGAAGAAGAACTAAAAGCTAAGCGTATTCAGTCTGAATCTAGTCGAGACAAAATTCAGGTGGACATAATGAAGAATGCTACCCAACAACTTATAAGAGAAGGAATTGAAAAAAATGCGTTTGGCCTAGGTGATGAAATTCCTTCATTTCATTTACCCAATGTCCATGGCCAACAGGTTGAAATAGGCGACCTGCTTATTAATGGTCCCTTGATCATTACATTTTATCGAGGTAGTTGGTGTCCTTATTGTAATTTAGAGCTGAGAGCTTACCAAAATAATTTAGAGGTTATTCAGTCGCATAGTGCTCAAGTTGTAGCAATTTCTCCAGAGTTACCAGATAGCTCCCTTTCTCATACTAAAAAACTTGTCCTTGATTTTGAAGTGCTCAGTGATGCAGGAAACGTAGTTGCAAGAAAATTTGGCTTAGTATTTAAAATGCCAGATGAATTGGTAAAAGTTTATAAACAGCTAAACAATGACCTCACAAAACATAATGGAAATAATAATTGGGAGCTTCCTATCCCTGCTACTTATATTGTCGAGTCTGATAGAAAAATTGCATTCTCATATGTGAATGCAAATTATTTGGAGCGAGTTGATCCACAACGAGTAGTTACATCACTAAGTCAACTATTAACGAAATAGTGATGTAATGCATAGTTATAGCAAGTGTATCAAGCAAACTTGCGTAAACGTAAGTTCTGTTTATTCAAACGTTATATGGCTATCGGTAACAACACAATATGAAAAAATTATTCAATGGATAAAAAACTAAAGTTTTCTAACAATGATGTCATTGGTTCTGGCTATAGGATTTATAACGGTGGTTGTACTGATATTTAAAAAAACCCACCAAAAAAATCAGTAAATCTCATTTTTGCTGACCCTACTTATAACCTACAATTAAAATAAGAATTATATCGTCCAAACCAAACTAAAGTAGATGATGTTGATGATGATTGGGATATTTTTTTCAAAGAAAATGAGCTTTGAGAACATTACTGATAAAATGGTTAAGGAGGTCGCAAACAAAATTAATAATCGACCTAGGAAGTGCTTAAACTATCGGACACCAGCTGAGGTTCTAGGTGGTGTACTTTGAAGTTGAGTGTGTCCTTTTCCAAAAACGGCTATTGAAGTCTGATTTTTTTAATTACCTTGTGACCAAACACAAAGTAGATTTATCTTAATGGCAACGCAATACCGTTGCTACCCAATCGCTTGTCAATTGAATGCGATAAAATTAACGATTACAAATAGATTTTTTATTGAACGTGTCACAATTATTTTCCATTGGCGCCGACCATCGCATGGCATCACAAGCAGTGCGTGAGATGCTCAGCATTTCCACCGAAGCGGTGGCTGACAAGCTCCGCCAGCTGCGTGCCAAACAGTATGTACAAGAAGCCGCCATTGTCTCCACCTGTAATCGTACCGAAATATACTGCCTCACCGACCAACCAGCACAAGTAGCGCACTGGCTTGCTGGCGACCACAGTGGCGCGCTGTTTCAACTGTGTGCACGTGATGCCGTGCGCCGTGCCTTTTGCGTGGCTAGTGGTATTGAATCGCAAATAATCGGCGAACCGGAAATTACCGGACAAATCAAGCGTGCCGCTGATATTGCACGGAAAAATGGCGATTCCGGCGTCATTATCAATCGTCTGCTGGAAAAAGCACTTTCCGCCGCAAAAGCCGTACGACAAGAAACCGACATTGGTCGCCGCCCACTTTCCTATTGCGGGCTGGTAGCACAGGCTGCCGCCGGCATTTTTCCTAATCTGACAGACGTTGCCGCACTTTTTGTCGGCACCGGAGACATGAGTCGTGCCGGCATGAAAATGTTTGCTGCTCGTGGTGTGCGCCGACTGGCAGTGGCCAGCCGAAATGCTGAAAAAGCGGCGATGGTGGCACAAACTGCCAACGGTGAAGGGATTGCCATTTCTCGCCTGCCGGGAATACTGAACGAATTTGATATTGTTGTATCTGCAACCGCCAGCCAAGTGCCTATTATCGGCAAAGGTGCGGTGGAACAAGCGCTACTCAAACGTCGTCACCGACCGATGATATTTGCTGATTTAGGAGTACCGCGTGATTTGGAAAGTGAAATTGATAAACTGCCGGACGCTTTTGTGTACACGCTGGACCAACTTGGTGAACAGGCTGCTCGTTCGCAAGTAGCACGAGAGGAAGCCGCAAAAACAGCAGAATCTATCATTACCCGCCATGTAACTGACTTTTGTAACTGGTTACAACAGCGCACACAAGCACCTGCAGTGCGTGCTGTCCGTGAAAGCGCTGAATCAGCACGGGAACGAGAAGCTCAAGCTGCCATTGCCCGCCTGCAGCGTGGAGAAGACCCACAAACGGTAATTAACGATTTTTCCCGGCGGCTTACCAACAAAATTTTACATCACCCCACCATATTGTTAAATCAACAAGTGGATGATAAGGCAGACGATTAACATGTTAGCAAGCTGGCTACAAAAAAAACTAGAAACTGATGAACATCGCTTGTGCGATATTGAGCGGCAGATGACCGAAGAGCCAGGAACGGAGTGGCAAGCACTATCCAAAGAATATGGCAAATTGCTTTCACCAGTAGAAAAATTCCGTCGCTGGCGCGAAGCGACAGAAAAAATACACGAACTGCAGGAAATGAATAGTGACCCCGAGCTGGCAGAACTTGCGCGTGAAGAATGCGAGCAAACGGCAACTGAGCGCAACATATTAGAAAAAGAATTACGGCGGCTATTCACCTCGGACAATGACAATGATGAACGTAATTGTTTTTTGGAAATTCGTGCGGCAGTGGGCGGCAACGAATCGTGCCTGTTTGCCGGTGATTTATTTCGCATGTACAGCCGTTACGCCGAATCGCGCAGTTGGCGGATGGAGATCGTCTCCCAAACTGCAGGAGAAGCGGGCGGGCGCAAAGAAATTATCAGCCGTATCATTGGCCACGGTGCGTACGGGGTATTGCGCCGCGAATCCGGCGCTCATCGCGTTCAGCGAGTGCCAGAAACCGAATCTCAAGGGCGAGTGCACACTTCAGTGGTAACTGTAGCAGTCATGGCTGAGGCAGGCGCCGATGATAACTTAAATATTGTTTCAAGCGACTTACGCGTTGAAACATTTCGCTCTTCTGGCGCTGGCGGTCAACACGTTAATACCACTGACTCCGCAGTGCGCATTACGCACCTTCCTACCGGTACAGTGGTGGAATGCCAAGACGATCGCTCTCAACACAAAAATCGTGAACGTGCGATGGGCGTGTTACATGCACGCATTGGCGAACAAAAACGCCGTGAACGGCACGAAAAAGAAGCCAGTGAACGACGTAGCTTAGTGGGCAAAGGCGAGCGCTCCGACCGCATCCGAACTTACAATTTTCCACAAGGGCGCCTAACCGACCACCGTATCGGTCTGACACTATATAAACTGCCAACGATTATGGAAGGAGAGATTGACGAGGTATTAGATGCACTAACTGATTTTGAATATGGTGAGATGTGTGATGATTGAAACTATCGGCACGCTGTTGGCAAACGGTACCCAGCAATTAGCAACACAGTGCGGCGAGAAAACCGCGTTCATTGAAGCACGAGTGCTGTTACGCCATATTGTTGACGATGCCGATGACGCTACGCTGATCAGAAAAGAAAATAATGAAGTCACCGCGACAGTGCGCGAAGCTTTTGAACACAATGTGCAACGGCGATTAACCGGCGAGCCGGTAGCATATATTGTCGGTAACTGTGAATTTATGGGACTGGATTTCATAACCACACCAGCGGCGCTGGTGCCGCGCCCTGAAACCGAAGAAATGACAGAAGCCGCACTATTACATCTACCCGAAGATACCGGGCGAGTATTGGACATGGGTGCCGGCTGCGGCGCTATCGGATTATCCATCGCCCATCTTAAAAAACAAATACACGTCTTACTTGCCGACACCAGCGAAGACACACTAGCATTGGCACAAAAAAACGCCCACCACTTGGGTGTGAACAATGCCCAATTTCATCACGGCAACTGGTTTTCGCAAATGGGTAACGAACGGTTTGATTTAATCGTTTCTAATCCGCCCTACGTTGCTGCAAATGATGAGGTGCTAGCGACACTACGCTACGAACCTATTCTGGCACTAGTCGGCGGCAACGATGGATTAGACGGGTTACGTCAGGTCATTGTCGGCGCACCACAACACTTAACCGCTGGCGGTGTGCTGATGGTAGAACACGGAGCACAGCAAGCAACGGCAGTGCGAATGTTGTTTGCCAGTGCCGGCTTTTGCGGGGTGTGCTGTTGCAACGACTTGGCCGGATTACCACGCATAACATTTGCGGTTCGTGGTGGCGGACACATTTTATAAAATATTTTTTCCTCTCGTGCCCGAACTGCCTGAAGTAGAAATTGTGCGACGCGGCATTGCGCCGGTTATTGTTGGACAGACAATCGATGACGTTATCGTACGCGAGCGGCGACTACGGCTACCGGTCACACCACAGTTGCGTCAAAAAACCCGAGGACAACAAATACGTGAAGTGCGACGACGTGGAAAATATTTACTAATTGATTTAGAAGGCAGCGTATTAATCATACACTTGGGTATGAGCGGCACGCTATATTTTTCGCCAAAACCACCGACACGCAAGCATGAACACATCGGTTGGAAAATCGGCGATGTTTTTTTAATTTACAATGATCCACGCCGTTTTGGTTGCGTAGTATGGAGCAGCAGTGCACCAGAAACTCACCCGCTACTGTGCCTGTTGGGACCGGAACCGCTATCACCAACATTTGATGGTATTGTCTTACGACAAGCGCTAAAAAATAAACGAACGTCGATTAAAACAGCACTTTTGAATGGCCACATCGTTGTCGGCGTAGGCAACATTTATGCTAGTGAATCGCTACACAAAGCCAGCATTCACCCACAAACACCAGCTCACCGCATTGGTAATGTACGCTCATCACGGCTTGCCGATTCCATTAAAATAATATTGCACCAAGCGATTGATGCCGGTGGCTCCACTATCCGAAACTTCACCAACGTTGAACAAGCATCCGGTTATTTTCAAGTACAATGGCAAGTGTATGGTCGCGGCGGACAACCCTGTACTTGCGGTGGCACTGTGCGGCAATTCAAACAAAACGGTCGCTCTACCTATTATTGCCCACGTTGTCAGCGATAATACGGAAACATGAACGATACACTCTTACAGCGCTATAGTCGCCACATCTTGCTGGATGATATCGGCATTGAAGGACAAGAACGGCTACTATCCGCTCAAGCATTAATTATCGGCGCAGGCGGACTAGGCTCTCCTGCAGCACTATATCTGGCTGCTGCCGGTGTCAACCTTACCCTGTGCGATGATGATGACGTGGATTTAACCAATCTGCAGCGACAGATATTACACACTACACCGCACATCGGCATGGCAAAAATTGATTCTGCAAAAAAGTCGCTAACCGCGCTTAATCCGCATTGCCATGTAGAAATCGTAAACGAACGATTAAATAAAAAAAATGCTGCTCACCTCATTATCGCCGCCGATGTGGTGCTGGATTGCTCTGACAACTACGCCACACGGCATCTTATCAACCGTTGCTGCACAAAATACAGTAAGCCACTAGTGTTTGGTGCCGCTATTGGCTTCACTGGTCAAATGACAGTTTTTGATTCGCGCAATGCACAATCACCCTGTTACAACTGCCTGTTTTCCGAAAACGACGAAGCTGTTGAAACGCGCTGTGCATTAATGGGAGTTCTGGCACCGCTAACTGGCATTATAGGCTGCCTACAAGCAACGGAAACCGTAAAGCTCATTGCCGCACCACACACTAGTTCATTGGCTGGACGTCTGTTGCTGGTGGACGCACGAGACATGTGCTGGCGCGAGGTACAAGTGCCTCGCGATACGGAATGTGAGGTATGCTGTGTCCGGGCGTAAGGCTTTTGACCGCGTTCGGGTGGTGCTTAAAGACACCACGCATCCGGGTAACATAGGCTCAACGGCACGAGCCATGAAAACCATGGGCATACATCAACTGTATTTGGTATCGCCGCGAACACTAATTGACGCTTCTTCACATGCCTTAGCGGCGGGCGCGACGGATATTTTATCTAGCGCCGTATTTTGTAACACCCTACCCGAAGCGTTGGCGGAGTGTACACAAGTATTTGCGTTCAGTGCTCGTCGTCGCGATTTATCGCCCACATTCATTACCGCACGCGTTGCTGCTGAAACGGCAGCAACAAACATTACCGCTGATGGCGAAGTAGCGCTGTTGTTTGGTGGCGAACGCAGTGGGCTCACTAATGAAGATATGGGACGCGCTGGTTATGCCGTAGAAATCCCCACCAGTAGTGAATATTTTTCGCTCAATTTATCGCAAGCAGTACAAATCGCAGTGTATGAATTACGTCAAGCGTTGACAAAGGCGCCACGTGCGCCCCAGCGTGATATGCCCTCACAAATGCAGATGGAAATGTTTTTTACGCATTGTCAAGAAGTGTTGGATAACGTTAACATGCCTAAACGCGGCGACGGCGGTCTGTTGTTAGCGCGACTGCGCCGGCTAATCACGCGTGCAGAACCGGATGCCGCAGAAACGCGCATGTTGCGCGGCGTGTTGCGGGCGGTACAGCGCCGAATAATGCGTGCAGACAAATAGTAACTGGGAAACGTCATTAGAGCAATAATCTCATAATGGCACTTTTATTGTCTTTGATTAAATTGGCTGTTCAAAAACGCTATTTTTTTATTTTAATTTTTCAAGCTAGATATATCAATTTTGGTACAATCAATGATTACAAAATCAACTCATTTTTCTTTCAATTTAGCGCAATAATATCATGACTCCAAACCGTCTTTTTATTGACAACCAGTGGATTAATACCAATGACACACTGGCAAGTATAAATCCCGCCGATGAAAGCATTATCGGCGAAGTTGCCTGTGCAGGTCAGGCCGAAGTGGACGCCGCCGTCGCTGCCGCAAGGCGGGCACTTAATGGCGTCTGGCGTAAGACGACGCCGTGGGAACGTGGGCGAGTGTTGGCAAAAATATCGGCTCTGATTTTGCAAAACATTAACGCGCTAGCCGATATGGAAATGCGTGAAACTGGCAAACCAATAACGGCAGCGCACGGTGCAGTGCATTCAGCAGCACGTTACTTTGAATTTTATGCGGGCGTTGCCGACAAAATACAAGGTACCAGCATCCCCTTGGGAGAAAATTACGTAGACTTTACTCTGCGTGAGCCACTGGGAGTAACCGCCCATATTTTGCCGTGGAATGTACCACTCAATATGTTGGCGCGCGGTGTGGCACCAGCACTGGCGGCAGGTTGCACAGCCGTAGTTAAGCCGGCGGAACAAACTCCACATGGCGCATTACAATTAGCGCAAATATTTATAGATGCTGGCTTGCCACCGGGAGTGGTAAACATCATTAACGGTCGCGGTGAAACTACCGGAGCAATGCTGTCATCACACCCTGGTATTGACGGCATTACTTTCACCGGATCAGTTGCTACTGGTGCCGCAGTCATGCGTGCTGCTGCCGAACATATCAAACCAGTAGTGTTAGAACTAGGCGGCAAGTCGCCCATAATAGCGTTTGCCGACGCGAAGCCAGAAAAAGTCGCCACCGAAGCTTGTAAGGGTATTTATTCTAATACAGGTCAATATTGCGATGCCGGTTCGCGGTTATTATTGAATGATCGCATTCATGATGCGGTGCTAGAGTTGGTGGTCGAAAAAAGTCGTGCCATTAATGTTGGCATGCCGGCAGAAAACGTTGACATGGGACCACTTATTTCAGATGAGCAGCATCGTCGCGTGATGGATTACATTCGCCGTGGTAAGGAAAGCGCAGTGCTGGCTTGTGGCGGCGGACGACCGGCAACACTAGAAAAAGGTTATTTTGTGGAGCCCACCGTGTTTGACCAAGTAGATGTCGGAACCGATATTTCCCAGCACGAAATATTCGGTCCAGTACTGTCGGTTAGCTACTTTGGTGACGAAGATGAAGCTTTACATATCGCTAACAGTACCGATTTTGGTTTAGCTGCCGGCATTTTTACTCAAGATATTAGCCGAGCTCTGAGGTTGGCATCAAAATTGGATGCGGGCACAGTGTATGTGAACGAATATTTTAGTGGCGAAATAGCTTCACCTTTCGGCGGCGTCAAAAAAAGCGGCATCGGTCGCGAACGCGGTTTAGAAACATTGGCTAATTACACGCGCATTAAAAACGTGATAATTAATATCAGCAGTTAATATCTACAAACGGATTTTTTGCCCCAGTAATCATCGATTACAAAATCGTAACGCACGAAAATTACATATGGTCAATAATGGCTTCACCAAAATCGCTGGATGACAGAATGGTAATATTTTTTTCTACTTGCCGAGCCAAGTCATATGTGACTTTACCGGCAGCAATAGCTCCCGCTGTGCCGCGCACAATACATTTTGCAGCTTCCGCCCATCCAATATAACGAAGCATCATATCTGCCGACAAAATAAGAGAACCCGGATTAGAGCGATTGTGGCCAGCGTGTTTGGGTGCCGTACCGTGTGTCGCCTCAAAAACGCCAGCATAATCAGAAATGTTGGCGCCCGGCGCGATACCAATACCGCCAACCTGCGCTGCTAGCGCATCCGACACATAATCGCCGTTAAGATTGAGCGTAGCAATAACATCAAACTGCTGCGGATTGATGAGGATTTGTTGTAAAAAGTTATCAGCAATGCAATCCTTGATAATAATTTCGTTACCATTTTTTGGGTTTTTGATAACGCACCAAGGACCGCCATCCAACGGTTGAGCTCCAAATTCTTCTTTGACCAATTCATATCCCCAGCGCATAAACGCACCTTCGGTATATTTCATGATATTGCCTTTGTGCACTAAAGTAACTGATTTTCGGTCATAGTCTATGGCGTATTGCACGGCGCGGCGAATAAGCCGTTTTGAGCCTTGGCTGGAAACCGGCTTGATGCCAATAGCGGTAGTATCGGGAAAGCGAATTTTTTCAACTTCCATAGTATCCCGCAAAAAACCAATCACGCGCCGCACTTCAGACGTTTGCGCCTCCCACTCAATACCTGCATAAATGTCCTCGGTATTTTCGCGAAAAACAATCATGTTAGTCCGTTCGGAATTTTTTAGTGGTGAATAAATACCTTTGAAATAACGTACCGGACGCACACAGGCATACAAATCCATGGTCTGGCGAATAGCTACGTTAAGAGAGCGAATGCCACCACCGGTGGGGGTAGCAAGAGGACCTTTAATAGAAACAATATAATTTTTCATGATACGCAAGGTATCTTTTGGCAACCATTCACCACTGTTGTGAAAAGCTTTTTCTCCAGCCAATATTTCCATCCAAGCGATTGCTCGTTCGTTGTTATAAGATTTTTGTACAGCGGTATCCACGACCTTGCGCATAACTGGCGTAATGTCTACACCAATGCCGTCACCCTCAATGAAAGGGATAATCGGGCAAGTGGGAACCGCCAGTGTCAAGTCTTTTTTAACTTCAATGGGGGCTCCGTGGGCAGGTGGAGTGGGTTGAAATGTAGCCATAATATTCCCTTTTCTTGTAATTATACCAAGTGCTTAAAGTCGCCAATCCGCACGTGGTGCAATACCTTTAACATCAATAACCAGCGCATCACGCACAGTAGCCACATCAATATCAGCAAAGCAGCGGTGCGCCACAGCAAAAATAATAACCGCCGGTTTTTTTGCCAATGCAACTTGCCAATCATCATCTGGAGCAAACCCATATTCAGCCAACGTTTTATTTTTATCTGCAATGGGATCACACACGCGCACATCGCAGCCGGATTCAATTAATATTTGGCGAATATCATTCACGCGGCTGTTGCGCGGGTCTGGGCAGTCTTCTTTAAAAGTGAAGCCAAGTATGAGGACTTCGGTACACTTTGGTCGCAAACCGCGCTGCCCTATTAAGCGCAAAGTGTTTTCGGCAACGTACCTTCCCATTCCATCATTAACTTGTCGAGCGGCAAGCACAAGATTGGGTTGATAACCGCTGATTTGTGCTTTGTGGCATAAATAATAAGGATCCACACCAATGCAGTGACCGCCAACAAGACCAGGAACAAAATTTAAAAAATTCCATTTGCTAGCGGCAGCAGAAAAAACTTCTGTTGCGTCAATTTGCAACGAATGGCAAATCATAGTTAGCTCATTCATTAATGCAATATTGACATCGCGTTGCGTGTTTTCTATAACTTTGGCGGCTTCCGCTACCTGAATGGAGGGCGCGCGGTGTGTGCCAGCGGTAATAACCTCCCGATAAATAGTGTCAGTGCGCTCTGCTGCCTCAGGAGAAGAACCAGCGGTTATTTTTTTTATGTCCCGAATAGAACGAGAATGGTCAGCAGGGTTAACCCGTTCGGGTGAGTAACCACAGTGAAAATCCTTATTGATTTCCAATCCGGAAATACTGGCGATCAGCGGCATACAAATCTCTTCGGTAACCCCCGGGTATACCGTTGATTCTATAATAACCAAATCGCCTTTACTGATAACTTGTCCTACCGCCTGACAGGCCACCCGTAACGGCGATAAATCAGGGCGCTGATTTTCTTTTACCGGCGTCGGCACAGTAATAATATAGACTGTGCACTCTTTTGCACAATCAATGTCGGTAATAAATTGTAAGTGGTCGGAAGTTAATTGTGCTTTGCTCGTTTCGCCGGTGGCATCATATCCGTTAAGTAATTCGTCAATGCGAGCAAAATTACAATCATAACCAACGGTTTGGTACGTTTCGGCCATTATCACAGCCAAAGGCAAACCCACATAACCCAGCCCCACAATGCAGACTGTTTCTTTCATGTTAGAAAATTTTAATGGCCTTAAAGTCAGCCCGCCCTTTAGAAGGCGCTACTGACAGGAGGCGCACCTGTAAACGGCTACCTAATTTGAGTACCTGCCCACCGGTTTCAACAAACTGTCGACGCTCATAATCATGCTTCCAAAAACCGGGAACTTCCGACAATCGCACCAAGCCATCTACCCCCAATTCTGCAATAGAAACGAATACACCAAAAGAAGTTGTGCCGGAAACCACGCCCTCAAAATCAAGTCCTATTTGATTGCGAGCTTTCCAGCATAATAGGCGTTGTCGACATTCCCACCCCGCTTTGTCGGCATTAATTTCACTTTGCGAGCATTGCGCACCGATGGTCACTAATTCTTCATGCGATACGGTACTTTTTTTCCCTTCCAAAGCACTAATAATAGCCCGATGTGTAAGTAAGTCGGGATAACGGCGAATTGGTGAAGTAAAGTGTAGATAACGGTTGCAGGCCAACCCAAAATGACCTGTTTTTTCATCAGGAGCGTATTCTGCTCGCGCCAATGTTCCTAGTAAAAGTGGCAATAAATTATCGCCTAGATCAGGATCGCGCTTGTTTAAATTATCCAAAGCATCGCTAAAATCACGCGCTATCGGTTCAGATGGAAAATCAATATTCAGTTCTGCCAGCACAGCACGCAATTTTTTGACATTTTCAGCTGGCGGATGTTTGTGAACGCGGTGTAACGCCGGCAGTCGCTGACGGATGACAAAGTCGGCAGCACAGCGATTAGCGGCGATCATACATTCTTCAATCGCATAATGGGCAATGTTGCGTTGATTTTGAATCATAAAAATGTCATCGTTTGCCGCCAAAGTTAAATTTATTTCTGGCCTATCCATAATAAAGCCACCACGTTGACGACGGGCAAGGCGCAAGGCTTCTCCGATTATTCCCAACAACTGCATGTGGGTCGGGCCGTTTTTCATTAATATCGCCGCCTCGTCATAAGTCAACCGCTGCCGGGAGCGCATAGTCCCTCGTGCAAAGCGATATCGCTGCACGATACCGTCGCGCAATTCCATTTCACAAACTAAACAAAGACGCTCTTGCTGAGGAATGAGTGAACAACTATCGTTTGACAATGCAGGAGGCAGCATCGGCAACACTCTATCAGGTAAATAGACAGAATTGCCACGTTTTTTTGCTTCATTGTCTAGTGCATCACCGGGTTTTACATAAGCAGCCACATCGGCAATGGCAACAGTTAAATTTATACCACTAGCGGTCGGCTCACAGGCTACGGCATCATCAAAGTCACGCGCATCTTGACCGTCTATAGTAATAAATGGGGTTTCACAAAAATTTTCACGGACTACAGATGCTGGTTTTATTGCTGCTTGCGTTGCCAACTGTAGTAAATCTTTGGAAAAATTAGCAGGCAGCTTTCGTTCTTTCACCACCCCGCTAATAAGTGACACTACGGACACAGAATTTTATTTATTTTGGTATTAGGATTAATAAACAAACCCCCTGAAAAGGGGGTTTGCTTGGGTAATTGCTTTTCTAATTAGATAGCAACAGATCCACCACAATTTGGCTCAACTGGCGGTGAGGCAGTAGCATGACGCCACCACAGTGTCACTGATTCATCCAATGTTCCGCCACTCTGGGCTGATTGACTTTTAGTCGTGCAATCAGCTACACCCGGCGTGAAACTCGTTGATTCGTAATCATTGAATACGAAATCACCTCGATTAGCTACACCATCATCCAATTTTCTGTCCACTTCACCAATAATATTGGAAGGAATACGACCACCGGTATGAACTTGCAAACGAGCGGATCCAGCATTTTCAGGTCCACCAAGAGTAGCGTAGTAACTACTATCATGAAATATGGCCATAATCCCACCATAAGAGTTTTGTAGCGAGTTGTAAGCGCTGGGGAGAATAGAATTACTAGAAGTACACTGAGGACAACGCAAATAACCGCTACCAGTCAAATGTTGAAATACCATAGGTGATTCGTCAATTGTAAGAAAACCATCGCCAGCACCATTTGCAGCACCACTGATGTACTGTTGTGCATAAACATAATCACCGGGCAATGCCTGATATCTGTCAATGAAAGCAAACCATGCAACTTTCAATGAATTTTGACGATCTGCAATTGATCTTACTTTGGCGTTATTGATAAGCTCTTGTCCTTTCAAGACACCACCTAGCAACAAGCCAATGATGACAAGAACAATCGCTATCTCAACCAGAGTAACACCTCTGAGGCATTTTATCGATTTGGCCATTTTTTTCTCCTTGTTTTTATTTTGTTTTGAAATTAATCTGAGCTCTTTTGCCCGTCTTCCTCGTATATTACTATTTTTTAAAGAAAAAACAAAACCTCATAGAGCTTTTATCCCTTATAAACTAGAAAAATACTTTTTTTTGCCAAAAATACAACATAAGAACTTATTTTCGTTTTTAATTGCTTCTTTAGAGTAACAAATGATACCGCTTTACAACAACAAAACTATTCGCTCTATAGAAGCCGAAGCCTTTGTTTACGGGGATTCTTTTGCCGTAATGATGCGTGCCGGCAAAGCCATAGCACAGCAAGCGATATTGATGACAAAAAACGACAACCGGGCTATTTTGATAATTGCCGGGCCGGGAAACAACGGCGGTGATGCTTTGATTGCTGCTGCCAGCTTGCGGGAAACAGGGCGTAACGTGCGAGCCGTATTTTTGGGAAACATAGCCTGCTTGTCCGCAGATGCAAAGAAAGCACTCGCCCATGGGAAACCCATTTTCAATGACTTTGCTGATGATGATTATGCACTTGCCATTGACGGACTGTTTGGCATTGGATTAGCACGTCCGCTAGACGATACTTATAAAGAAACCGTACACCGACTAAATGCGCTATCTTGCCCAGTATTGTCTATTGACATTCCCAGCGGTATTAATGGTGATACTGGTGCGGCAGCGGGAAAAGCCGTTTATGCGACTCGGACGATAACTTTTTTTGCTGCCAAATTAGGACTTTACACCGGTGACGGTGCCCAAGCGGCAGGAAAAGTGGTAGTGGAAAGGTTAAATTTTCAAGGTAATGCAACTCCCTGCGGTTTTTTATTGAATGATGACGACGATTTGAATTTGCGCCAACTGCAACGACATAAAAACACCCACAAAGGAAATTATGGAACTCTGGCGGTTATCGGTGGAGCAACCGGCATGGTTGGTGCATCGGTACTGGCCACCCGTGCCGCTGTGCGATTGGGTGCGGGAAAAGTATTTGCGTTAAGTTTGGCGAATCCCGTTCCGTTGCTGGATTGGTCAATGCCGGAAGTCATGTGGTGCACTGCTACCGCAGATATATTGAAAACACTATCATTACAAGCTGGCGTTATTGGTGTAGGAATGGGAACAGACTCGGCGGCAAAACGATTGTTAAAAACTGCCCTGACGCTTCCGTTACCTTTGGTGGTAGATGCAGACGCACTTAATTTACTAGCACAACATTTGCCTTTGCGCAACCTTTGCACCAACAGAAAAGCGCCTCTAATATTAACGCCACATCCGACAGAGGCAGCACGAATGTTGGGAAGCGACACAATCGCGGTTAATAAGGACCGCGTTCACGCCGCCAAAACGCTTGCGGCAAACTATAGCGCTTGTGTCATATTAAAAGGAGCTGGCACGGTTATTGCTGACAGCAGCGGCTGGTGCATCTGCGCCGCGGGCAACCCTGGGCTAGCACAAGCGGGCGCAGGCGATGTGCTCGCTGGCATTATCGGCGCTCTACTAGCACAAACACAAAATGCGGAATTTGCTGCCCGCGCCGGAGTTTGGCTACATGCGGCAGCTGCAGACGAGCAGGCTGCTCAAAGCGGCACAATTGGATTGAATTTAAACACATTAGCTGAAACGGCAGCACGCCGACTCAATTTGTATATTGAAAATCAAGTCGGCGATTAGCTCTTTTCATCAACAAGAATAATACATCTCGAATTCTATGGGCTGCGGAGACTCACGAAAACGTGCCACTTCTTGCTGCTTCAATTCCAAATAAGCGTCTATGGCATCATCGTCAAAAACGCCCGTAGACGTCAGAAATTTGCGATCTTTATCTAATTCCACCAACGCATCAGCCAGCGAACCACACACTTCCTTTACTTTGCGCACCTTTTGGTCTGTAGAACGTGAATCATGATAAAGGTTGAAATCACAAGGATCACCGGGATCAATTTTATTTTTAATGCCGTCCAACCCTGCCAATAACAATCCTGCAAAACACAAATATGGATTTGCCGAAGAATCAGGAAAACGCGTTTCCACTCGCCGCGAAGATGCTGAAGAATGAGGAATACGTAACGCCGCTGAACGGTTGCGAGCAGAATAAGCAAGTTTGACCGGCGCTTCAAATCCCGGCATCAATCGCCGGTAAGAATTGGTAGAAGCGTTAGTCAACGCATTAAGTGCGCGGGCGTGCTTCAAAATTCCGCCAACATACCACAGCGCTTCTTGGGACAATCCTCCATACAACCCTCCCTGAAAGATATTTTTACCGTTTTTGGAAATAGATTGATGCACATGCATGCCACTTCCATTGTCACCTTTGAGCGGTTTGGGCATAAATGTCGCCGTCTTGCCAAACTGATGCGCCACGTTGAGCACCACATATTTCAAAAATTGATTGTCATCGCCTCGCGCCACCGCTGCCCCACCGCGAGTACCAATTTCACACTGACCGGCAGTCGCCACTTCGTGGTGGTGCACTTCCGCTTCCATGCCCATGTCACACAACCGTAAACACATTTCATTACGCATATCAACTAAAGAATCCACCGGAGGCACCGGAAAATAACCGCCTTTAACACCGGGACGATGACCGCTGTTAAAACCGTCAAGATCCAAACTCGATGACCACGCTCCCTCTTCGCTACGAATGGAAAAACCGGTTTTATGCATATCATTTTTGAACTGCACCGAATCAAAAACAAAAAATTCCTGTTCAGATCCAAACATCACCGAATCACCAATACCCGTCTTTTTCAAATAGGTTGTAGCGGCGGCAGCAATGGAACGCGGACAACGGTTGTAAGGCTTATTATCATGAGGACGAAACACGTCACACATCAAAATCAGCGTTTTTTCATCCAAAAATGGATCTACACGGGCAGAAGAAGCATCCGGCATCAACACCATATCTGAATCTTCAATGCCGCGCCAGCCAGGAATAGATGAACCATCAAAACCTTTGCCTTCAGACAAAAAATCGGCATCCACGTGCGTCGCTGGTGCGGTGATGTGATGGCATTTGCCATAGTAATCAGTAAACCGAAAATCTACAAAAACAATATTTTCATCTTTGATTTTTTTCAGAATTTTGGTGTTGCTCATTTTAAGTTCCTTTGTCTTTAAAGTGATGTAAATCAAACAATGCTCATTATACATTAATTTTTTGATTGGATATCATTATTTTTTCTTATGATTAGATACGCCTCTACCTTCTATTAATAAAAAAATAAAAAACTATCCAATTTTAAAAGACTAGACCGAGCAGATGAAGGCATATCGATTGACGCCGATTTGTTAACTTCGGTTACGTAGCCAATAAATTACAACAAAGCAGTGCCACCAAGCACTAAATCGCCGATTGAATTCAACCGTTGTGCCTAATATTGGTTTTTCAATATGCGTTGTTGTTGTCGTTGCCAATCACGTTTTTGCAACGCGTCGCGCTTGTCGTGTTTTTTCTTTCCCCGCGCTAATCCCACCAGAATTTTTATTTTACCGCGCACTAAATGCAGATTAAGCGGCACTAGAGTAAGGCCTACCTGTTGTGTTTTGCCAATAAGGTAGCTAATTTCCTTTGCCGTCATCAATAGTTTGCGGCTGCGTAATGGCTCCGCTTCAACATGTGTAGATGCCGCCGTTAATGGCGAAAAATGGCTTCCCAACAAAAACAACTCGCCGCGCGACACAGCAACATAGCTTTCGCCGATTTGTGCTCGACCGCCGCGTACGGATTTAACTTCCCACCCCTGCAATACCAAACCAGCGGTATACGTTTCCAAAATTTCATAATTAAACCGGGCACGACGATTTTCAGCCAGCCTTCGTTGCGCCGCTGCCCGTGCCTGTTGTTGGTCGCTTTTTGAAGACTTTCCCATCATTCATGCGTCGCTGCCCGCTTGCGCCGAGCCGCGCGCGGATCTCGCACTAGTGATTGATAAATTTCCACACGGTCACCATCCTCCAGTCGCTCATCGCGCCCACATAATCGCCCAAAAACACCCACCGATGTTGCTTCTTCACAATTATCCGCAGCCAAAGCATCGCCCACCGTGGCCCCTCCCGACAAAGTCAGCATTCGCTCTTTACCACCGTTGGTAATAGCCACTCGGATATTGCCGCGCCCTGCTTCGCCGTAACGTTCTTTGGCGAGTGCGATAAAACTATCGACAAAACGACCAAACACAGCATCAAGCACTCGACTAAACAGTTTTTTTAGCGGCCCACTCTTAAATTCATATTCCAATTCAAACTCTACTCGACTGCGACCGTCACCCAAGTTAACAAAATTCCAACCGCCCTGCAAGGAATTAAGCGGCCCCTCAGCCAATGTCATGTCAATGCGTGACGGCCGTTGATGGCGGTTATCTGTGGCAAAAAATACTTTAACCCCGCAATAATGAATATGCAAGACGGCGCGCACCAATTCACCGTTGCGCGTAACCTCTGCTCGTTCGCACCACGGCAAAAAATCAGGATACGACTCGATGTCATCCACCAATGCAAACATTTGCTCGGCGGAATAAGAAACAATAAGCGTGCGCCGCATGGCGTTATGAATTAAAGCTGCCACGCTCACTAGCGTTTGGCGACTGATCAAAACTGTCGTGTTCCTCAGTGGCTTGTGCAAACCGAGTGTGTTTTTTATCGAAAATTAGAGGCACAGTACCTGTCGGACCGTTACGCTGTTTGCCTATAATCAATTTGACCTTTGTTCCGCTATCGTGACCACCATAGCTTTCCGACTCGTCCGTTTTTTCGTGTAAAAATAACACCAAGTCAGCGTCCTGTTCAATTGCACCGCTTTCTCGCAAATCCGACAGCACGGGCTCTTTGTTAGGGCGCACGTCCACACTGCGATTGAGCTGTGACAGCGCCACCACAGGCACATTCAATTCTTTCGCCAGTGCTTTCAGTCCGCGTGACACTGCTGACACTTCCAGCACTCGATTTTCTACTCCGTCACCACCCGCACTCATCAACTGTAAATAGTCCACCACTATTAAAGAGAGTTTGCAACCATCTCGCGACAGCTGCCGGCGCGCACGACGCGCCATGCTACGTGCTTCCAAAATATTAAGTGCGCCACGGTCTTCTATGTATATATTGCGCTGCCCCAGTGTAGATACCGACTCAGTAAATTTTCGCAAATCATCACCGTCCATGGCACGCCCGTCCCAGTGCTTGCCGGTGCGCAACAAATTCGCGTCTAAACCATCCTGTGAAATTAGACGCATCACCAGTAAATTAACCGACATTTCCAAACTAAAAAACACCACGCCACCACCAGTTGCAGAAACATGACGCGCTACATTTAAGGAAAACGCCGTTTTGCCGGCGCCGGGGCGACCTGCAATAATCACTAAATCACCACCGTGTAGGCCATTGGTCATTTTGTCCAATTTGGGGTATCCAGTAGGCGCCCCTCGCAAAGCATCAAAATTTTTACTTTGTATGATGGGAATCATGCGATTAAGATAACTTTCTGCCTCTTTACCCGCTAAACGCATACCAGCTGCTTCACCAGCAAACTGACCGCCAATAGCCGCTAGTCGCGACTCGGCTTCATCTAATAATTTAAGTGGCGGCTTATCGCCTGGGTGATACACTTCTGCTGCCGCTTCGGACAATACTTGTGCCATTTGTCGCAACAACGCCATATCGCGCACCAACTCCGCATAGGCCGACACATTCACTGCAGCCGCACCGCTATCAGCAATGGCAGCGATGTATTCGGCGCCGCCGGCTTCTCGTAACCGGTCGTCCGCTTGTAGACGCTGAGTCAGTAAAATGGGATCAGCGTGCTGATTCAGCGCTAATTCCTGAATACACTTGAATATCAGTTGGTGCCGCTTGTCATAAAAATGCTCACTGCGTAACGTGCCATCCAAGTCGTTGAATAAATCGTTATTGAGCAACAACGCACCCAACAACGCCTGCTCAGCCTCCACCGCGTGCGGTGAGGTCAACTTATTGCGCGGCGTGTCGTCAATAACGGGATGAGCAATGTCGGATTGGCTGTTCATGGCAGTCAGCAAGAAAAAGATTATATCCCGCACGGAATTTTTTACTTGTAGTCATTTTGTTGATAACCTGTGCGAAAGATATGCTGTGGTAAATTGTGGTTAGAATACCAACGGCTAGCCGATGTTAAATAATCTATTAGGATAAAAATGTCTTTTTCAACCTCCACAACCCCAAAATACGGTCCCGACAGCGTATTACCAAAACAAAAATTGTTCATCAACGGACATTTTGTTGATGCAACGTCCGATGACGCTTTTGACACTATCAATCCAGCAACCAATAAAACTATCTGCTCTGTACAACAAGCATCGCAGCAAGATATAGACAAAGCGGTTTCCGCCGCGCGTGACGCTTTTCCTGCTTGGGCGGCAACACCGGCGCGAGAACGGGGAACAATATTGCGCCGCGCTGCCAAGATTTTACTCGCTCGCAATGAGGAATTAGCTGCCTTAGAAACACTGGATACCGGCAAGGCAATTAGTGAAACACAAACGGTTGACATCATCACCGGCGTAGAAGTGCTGGAATACTATGCTGGCATTGCACCCACTTTGCATGGTGATTATTTTGACCATCCGCCCACCGCGTTCAGCATTATTCATCGCGAACCGCTGGGAGTATGTGCCGGAATCGGGGCGTGGAACTACCCCATCCAAATCGCTATGTGGAAATCGGCGCCAGCACTAGCTTGCGGCAATACCATGGTATTTAAACCAGCAGAATTGACTCCACTGAGCGCGCTGGCATTGGCCGACATTTATTGTGAAGCTGGTGTCCCAAACGGTGTCTTCAATGTAGTGCAAGGCGACGCCCGGATTGGAAGAATGCTGTCTTTGCACCCAGGCATTGACAAAGTATCACTCACCGGCGAGGCTGGCACCGGAAAAAAAGTCATGGCGGATGCCGCTACCACGCTCAAACACGTAACTTTTGAATTGGGTGGCAAATCACCGTTGCTCATTTTTGCCGATGCCGACATAGAAAGTGCCGTATCGGCAGCGCTGGTGGCGAATTTCTTTTCCACCGGTCAGGTGTGCTCAAACGGCACCCGCGTTTTTGTAGAACGCTCAGTTATTGATGAATTTATCACTCGCTTGCGCCCGCGAGTAGAAGCAATGCGTGTAGGTTGTCCATTTGATCCACAAACACAAGTGGGACCGCTCGTCAGCACGAAGCATTGGCAAAAAGTAATGTCTTATATGGATGACGCCTTTGCTTCCGCCGCCACACATGTAACCGGCGGACAACGCCCTACCGACTCTTCATTGACGGCGGGAAATTATGTTCTACCTGCAGTATTTGCTGATTGTGATGACAATATGCGCTTTGTCCGTGAGGAGGTGTTCGGTCCGCTAATGTCAATATTAACTTTTGACAATGAAGAAGAAGTGTTGGCACGCGCCAATGCCACTGATTATGGCTTAGCAGCAGCGGTATTTTCCCGTGATTTTTCCCGCGCTCATCGGCTGGCGCAACGATTACAAGCGGGCACGGTGTGGATCAACGACTATAACACTCTACCCCCAGAAGTTCCTTTTGGTGGCGTAAAGGGTTCGGGAATAGGTCGCGAAAACGGGCTGCAAGCGGTGGAACATTACACTCAAACGAAAACTGTATATGCCAATACGGGTGATTTTAAAGGTTGTTACTAAACGTAAAATGATAATCCTGTTTTTTACGGGCTACCGTCAACAACTGCCACATTCAAAATTCGCATTATTATTGAATTTCGTTATAATTGTTGCCACTGGTGCACTCCAAGTGCTTCGGTTATTTTTTTCTATATTGTATAAAAAGGAGAGTTAATGAACACCACAACCAAAAAAATTGTTGCCAGCTTTGCCGCTACCGCCCTGATTGCGGGCAATGCGTTGGCAGCAAAAGACATTGAATTGACCATCGTGTCATGGGGTGGCGCTTACACTGATAGCCAACAAAACGCCTATCACGCCCCCTACATGAAAGCTAACCCGCATGTTTCCATCATTAACGATGACTCTTCCAATGAAGCGGTTCCCAAATTGCGAGCACAAAATGAAGCCGGCAATATTAATTGGGATTTGGTGGACATGGTACCTGCTGATGCAATTCGCGCCTGCGATGAAGGTATTGTCATAGAAATCGACTTCGACAAAGTGTTGGCTCCGGCACCCGATGGCACCTCGCCAACTCAAGACTTTGGCGCCTCACTGGTATCACCCTGTTTTATACCGCAAATCGTTTATTCCACCACTTTTGGTTACCGCTCTGACGTGGCGGAATGGGGCGGCAAAAAACCAACCTCCATAAAAGATGTATTTGACACCAAAAATTTCCCAGGCAAACGTTCTTTGGAAAAGCGGCCGGTCAACAATATGGAGTGGGCACTCATCGCCGATGGCGTATCGCCAGATCAAGTGTATGATGCACTTTCCACGCCCGAAGGCGTTGACCGTGCGTTTGCCAAACTGGACACTATTAAAGATGACATTATTTGGTGGAGTTCGGGCGCAGATACCCCAGATCGTTTAGCTAAAAAAGAAGTAGTTATGGGCTCTACCTACAATGGTCGTCTGTTTGCTCTGATTGAAGAACAAAAGCAGCCAGTGGAAATGATGTGGGATTGGCAGATTTTTGAGTTGGACGGCTGGGTCATACCCGCCGGCTTGCCAAAAGATCGCCTGCAAGCAGTGTTGGATTATTTGTATTATGCTACTGACACCCAACGGCTAGCCGATCAATCAAAATACATTTCTTACGGACCGGCTCGCCAATCTTCCGCACCACTAGTTGGAAAACACGCTACGCTAGACATTGATATGGCACCACACATGCCAACCGATCCAAACAATGCCAAAAACACGCTCTACAACAACATAGAGTGGTGGGCGGACAATCGTGATGAATTAGACCAGCGTTTTCAAGCTTGGTTAGATCAGTAAAAACGTTCTTTCTTGGTAGCGCTCGCTCGATTTTTAGTGGCGCTACCTTTTGAAAGAAAAAAAATGACTGATGTTGTCAACGACACTACACTAAAAACTCGTTTTTCCCGTACCGAACGACGTAAGCGAGTTCGGGCGTTATTGCTGGTATTACCACTATTTTTATTTATCTGCGTGACATTTTTGGCCCCCGTAGCCGAAATGCTGTTCCGCAGCACGGATAATACGGCAGTACATAACGCACTCACTAATACACACAAAGCGCTATCCAGTTGGGACGAAAATAGCGGTGAACTACCGCCACAGGCGGCATATTTGGCCATTATTGCCGACGTTAAGGCAGGTGCGAAAAAAAAAATGTTCACCCGTGTCGGCCGACGGCTAAACTATCAAATATCCGGCGTTTCCAGCATGTTTCGAAAAACAGCTCGCCAAGCTCGGCGTCTGCCTGACGATATTGCTGACCCGCAAACAGCTCTCATTAAAATCCACAAAAAATGGGGGGATGTCAATATCTGGCGAGGAATTAAATATTTCACTACACCCTATACCAGCAGCTACTATCTAGATGCAACGGATTTTGGCTATGTCCTAGAAAATGGCGACTACGCTCGCAAAGTTGAATCTCAGCGTGTCTATTTGAATCTGTTTTGGCGAACGATTATCATGTCAGTAGCTATCACCCTGTTGACGTTATTAATGGCCTATCCCACCGCCTTTTTGATTTCCAGTATATCCTCCCAAAGTGCTAATTTATTACTCATTATGGTGTTATTGCCCTTTTGGACATCGCTTTTGGTGCGCACTACTTCATGGATTGTGCTGTTATATCAGGAAGGCGTAATTAACGATTTACTCGTGTCTCTGGGGCTAGTAAGCGACGACGGGCGACTGGAACTCATTCATAATACCACCGGCACCATCGTGGCAATGACCCACATTTTATTGCCTTTTATGTTACTACCGCTGTACAGCGTAATGAAAACTATTAATCCCGCATATATGCGGGCAGCTCGTTCCATGGGAGCGGGAGCGTTCACAGCGTTTCGGCGCGTGTATTTCCCTCAGACCGTGCCTGGCATTGGTGCCGGTGCTATTTTAGTCTTCATCCTTGCCATCGGCTATTATATAACGCCAGAACTAGTCGGCGGCGTAGAAGGCACGTTTATCTCCAACCGCATTGCATATCATGTGCGCAGTTCGGGTAACTGGGGTCTGGCGTCAGCGCTAGGCTTTATATTACTGATCTTAGTGCTATTAATGTATTGGTGTTACGACAAAATTGTCGGCATTGACAATATGAAATTGGGTTAACCATGATGCCGTCTTATGTACAGGGCTGGGAAAAAATATGGCATTACGTTCTGCGGGTGATTGCCGGCTTAGTTTTGTTTTATCTTATTTTTCCAATTTTTGTCATCGTTCCGCTGTCGTTTAACGCGTTGCCGTATTTTGTTTTCACCGAAGAAATGCTGTCGCTGGACCCAGCAGGTTATTCGCTGCAATGGTACAAAGATTTTTTTACTGACATTAACTGGCAAACAGCGGTAAAAAACAGCGTGATTATTTCTCTGTTCTCCACGCTGCTCGCAACTTTCCTTGGAACATTAGCGGCGCTGGGCCTATCGCGTTCTTATCTACCGTTCCGCCGCGCTATTATGGCCATGTTAATTTCACCGATGATCGTACCGCTCATTATCTCGGCGGCAGCCATGTTTTTCTTTTATTCCAGTATTAATTTGCAAGGCACTTACGTCGGCGTCATCCTAGCACACACCGCGCTAGCCACACCATTTGTTGTTATTACGGTAACGGCAACACTGTCCAACTTTGATTATTCATTGGTACGCGCATCTCACAGCTTGGGCGCGTCACCCACTACTACATTTTTTCGTATTATTGTGCCGATAATTTTTCCCGGCGTTATTTCGGGAGCTTTGTTTGCTTTCATCACTTCGTTTGATGAAGTAGTAGTAATACTTTTTGTTGGTTCATACGAGCAACACACCATACCTTGGCAAATGTTTTCCGGTATTCGCGAGCGCATCAGCCCCACTATTTTAGCGGTAGCGACAATATTAATATTCCTATCCATTTTGCTACTGCTTGCCACAGAACTACTACGCCGACGCACTGAACGGCTACGTGGTATCACCGGTGTGTAATACTCAACACTCCAAAAATAATTTTTCAGTAATTTTTCTACTTTAGCATTATGGTAACGGCTTCAAACACCGCTTAAAACGTAATTTATGCACGCTCCATATATTCACCGCTATCGGTATTAACACGAATTTTTTCGCCGCTAGAAACGAACGGCGGCACCATCACCGTAATACCGGTTTCTACTGTTGCTGGCTTGTATGAAGAACTTGCCGTTGCACCTTTAGCTTGCGGATCAGTATTGGTGATTTCCAACGTTACTGATGTTGGCAATGTAATACCAATGGCACGTTCATTGTAAAAATTGACTTCAACTAACATGTCGGGCAGCATAAAACCTTCGCGTCCTTCAAACATATCAGCACCCAATGTTGTTTGTTCAAAAGACTCTTCATCCATAAACACAAAACCGTCGGCGTCTTGATACAAAAAACGCATTTTGTGCTGCTCTACGTGCGGGCGCTCAATTTTGTCATCTGTGTGCAACCGCAAACTATTTTTGGAGCCAGTTTCAATATCTTTTACTTCCACCTGCATGTAAGCACCACCGCGCCCCCCCACATGCACATGCCGCGCTCGAACTACGCGCCATAATCGCTTATCAACTTCAATTAAAATTCCGCCTCGCACTTCAGTAGCCAATATTTTTGCCATGTTTTCCGTCCTTACCCCGTTCAAGAGATAGTAAAATAGCGATTTTAGCCCATATTCATCTCGCGAAAGGATTTTTTCACTGGCATGGAACACTCTTTGATTGTCATCATTTTGCTAGTGTTAGTAGCGGCGTTTGCGTCTGTGATGGCTCTCAACATTTTGCGCTGGCCTACCATTCCCGCCTACTTTGTCGCCGGCTTGGTTGTAGGACCAAACGGTTTGGGAGTACTACAAAGCGGTGAAAATGCTCACTTTATCGCCGAATTCGGCGTGATTTTTTTGCTTTTTACCATCGGCGTAAAAATCAGTCTCAGTTCCTTACGCACTATGCGTCGACATGTAATCGTGCTCGGCGGCTTACAAACCGGTTTGACAATGCTAGCCTTTGCCGCACCAATATGGCTATGGAGTGGCAACGCCATTTTGTCATTACTCGTTGGTTCAGTAGCAGCCATGTCTTCAACAGCAATCATTAGTCAAATACTGATACAAGAAAACACACTCTCCTCACCTATGGGCCGTCGCGCCATGAGCGTTCTGTTGTTTCAAGACTTAGCAGTTATTCCGTTGATTGTAATTTTTTCCACTGACGCCAATGCCGAGTCTGCGCTATATACGACTGTTGGGGTAATTCTCAAAATCTCGCTAATTATGGGGCTCGTTCTTTTTGCAGGTGGCCGCGTTATGGCCGCCTGGCTCAACTGGGTATCACACTACGGTGACAATGAGCTATACATGCTCAATCTCATCACAATTATTGTTGTGCTTTCGGGACTCACGGCATTTGCCGGTTTGTCCTATGCACTGGGTGCGTTTTTGGCCGGTATTTTAATGTCAGAAACGATGCATCGTTATCGCGTCATGCGCATCGTGGAGCCTTTCCGGCAATTATTTTTAGGATTCTTTTTCATGTCATTGGGAGTACTGGTCAGTCCCTCTTACCTAGCAGAACATTGGCCTGCTGTGTTGCTAACTGCCGTCACACTGCTAGCGGTTAAGGCACCTCTACTCTATGGTTGCGTGCGCTTGGCCGGCTCTCATCGAAAAACCGCGCTGCTGTCAACTATCTTGCTATGCGGTGCTGGTGAATTTGGTTTTTTATTGCTAACTTTGGCGCGCGGAAGCGAATTAGTAGCAGAAAACATTTTTCAATTACTGCTTTCTGCCAATCTTCTGGCATTAATGGCGACGCCGTTTTTATGGCGACAGCGGGAAGCCATCATACGTGTCCTACGCCTTGGTGATTGGCTGACAAACGCCCAAAATGTCACAAAGAATTTATCTAAATCACAACGCATAAACAATCACGTTATTATTTGTGGTTTTGGTCGCACAGGTCAATCTGTCGCCGGCATTTTACGAGACAGTAGCGTCCCTTATGTAGCGGTGGAGGAAAATTACATCATTTTACGTGCCGTTGGTGGTACCGATAACGTGGTGTACGGCGAGAGCACAGGCGCCGACAGCCTCATCGGCGCTGGTATTTTGCGCGCCAAAGTGCTGGTGGTATCGTTTATTGATCCGGTGGACTCACGAAATGTAGTCAAAAAAGCACGCCTGCTTAACCGCAATTTATTTATTACTGCAAAAGCCGACACCACCAGCATGGCCAGTATTTTGCGAGAAGCCGGCGCCAATCACGTTTTTGTAGACGCGCACGAAACCGGCTTTTCTATCGCCAAAAAATCTGCCGCCATATGTGGCGGCGCGTCGAACAAAACACTCAGTGATGCAATTAGCCGTGCTCGAGGCAAACAAAATCCTTTTTTCACCGGTGGCTTTCTCGGTGCTGATGAGAACAGCGATGCCAGCGATGAAAGTGTATCATTTGTCGGCTGTGTTGTGCGTTCAGATGTAGATTCGCTGGCGACTGTGTTAGGTAGCTGCACCGTTATTTCATGGCTGCGCGACAGCACACATTTGGATGTAGGCGACATTGATAAACCACTACAAGTCGGCGACGAACTAGTACTGTCCGGCAAAACCATTCAACTGTTAAAAGTTAAAGACACACTGGAAAACGAGCATAATTAATTTTTGACGCGCCCCCGCCTTCTCGAAAAATTATTAATTACCGTTTCCCTGCTGCCACAAAGGAATGCGCAACAGCATCCGAGCGCCGTTATTGACATTTTCTAGTCGCGCTTCACCGCCGTGCTCCTCCATCACTTTGCGCACCACCGCTAACCCTAGTCCAGTACCTTGTGTTTTGGTAGTCACATAAGGGCTAAATACCTGATCTATCAAATTTTCAGCCACACCGCCACCGTTATCTTCAATACTGAGTTGCGCATACTCATCAGCAACGCTAGTTTGCACCACAATGTGTGGCGACGGTTTGTCTAAAACCGCATCTGAAGCATTGCCCAGCAAATTGTGCAATACCTGCCGCAGAAGCAACGCATCGCCGGCTACCGCTGGCAATTTTTCGTCCCATTTCAATTGCAATGTTAAACCGGGATATTCGTACAATTGCGCAACTTCCGCCGCTAATTGATTAAGATCTGTCGCTTTCATACGCCGACGTTGATTATTGGCATATGATCGAAAAGAGTCCACCATCTCACGCATAGCGGTAACTTGATTGGTAATTGTCGTTGACATCCGCGACAACAATTCGGCATCATCCGTTTCCAATTTTCCACCTAATTTATTTTCCAGTCGCTCTGCCGCCAATTGAATAGGAGTAAGCGGATTTTTAATTTCGTGTGCAAAACGCTGTGACGCCTCTTCCCAAATGGCGTCCCGCTCTGCCTGTAGTTGACCGCTAATATCATCTACCACCACCAACAAGCCGCCGGCGATGGTAGTTAGCTGCCGCAAACGCACCAACAGTGTGCGCCCCTCTTCATCTTGTGACAAACGATGTTCAGCACTAGCGACGCCGCTTGCTGTTATTTTTTTTATCATGGCAGCTAAGCTGTCCATGCCAGCCCAGTTATCCACATGCAGGCCCACAAAAGAAACCAGCGATATTTTTAATAGCTGTTCGGCACTGCGATTAGCACGAATTAAACGCCCTTGCCCGTCTAGCACCAACACTCCCGCTGTCAATGAAGATAGCAAATTTTCCAGCGATGTATTAGCTTCTGACAATGCCGCCTGCCGCTCGCTGACTTGTTGTTGTGAACGATCTAAGTCGTCCACCATAGAGTTAAAGGCATGGCTGAGCTTGGCTATTTCGTCTTCTTGATTGCCAGCGGGAAGGCGTTGATTAAAATCTCCGCGCCCTACCGCTTGTGCTGCAGCAGTAATTTTGACTAACGGTTTAACCAATTGCAATCCCAGTCGCAAAGACACCCACAAAGCGGTTGCCAGTACCATCACAAAAGATAGCGTTAGTGTCGCCATAAATGACAGCAATAACCCACGCCGTAGAATTAGTAATTTTTCATATTCGTGCCGACCGCGCTCTATCTCGCCAAGCCCGTCAGCAATACCTTCTGGCAGTGCGCGCGACACCCGCAGCGCATAACCACTACGTTGATAAGGCATGATTACAGAGACCTGCAAATCGCGACGTAAATTACCCAAACTAGAAACGGTGTGGTGCACGCTTTTTTCACGCAAAGACTCCAATACAGCGCGCTCCAAATTACCACCCAAAGAATTCCCCAAAGGACGACCGTGAACGTCAAATAGCTCCACCTCATCAAGCTGATACAGTAACCGTAAATCGTCTAGCCAAAAAGGTAATGAGCGCCGCCCACTGCCCACTTCATTAGCGATATTACGTGCCGTTTCTTCCAGCCGGCTAAATTCTTGCCGTAATATATATTGACCAAAAGCCATGCCTTTTTCAAATGCTCTATCCAATGGTGTTGCAAACCATGATTCAATGCCGCGAAACACACCGCTAGCCGACACCAAATACAATGCCGTCGCCGGCACCATAGCGGTAACCAAAAACAAACCGGCCAACCGAACGGACAATCGAGATCCGGCACTATCGCGCCGCCAAGCACGCCACAAGCGCACCGCTACCGTAATGACCACAATGAGCATAATTACAATGAGCGTCACGTTTGCAATCAGTAAAGAAAAAAACCAATCACTCACTGGTCCTAGCTCTTGAAAAGTAGCAACATGCGTAAGCGCCAGCGTCATGAGCGCCAGTGTTAGCAACCCAGCGTACCAAGTACCAGCTTTCATTCCCGAACCTCTATAGCAAATGTTTTCCAGCCTGAAAAAATCGGCCAATCATCGGTAAGCAAAGATACCTGCAGCGGTTGCGGCAGGTTTTCCAGCAACAAATCATAGCGGGTAAGTAAATACACATCCGGCACCGTGACAATACGAGCCAACCCCTCACTGTAAGACGGTGAAGCGCGTAACTTGCCCGCACGCAAGAGTACTTCGGCTAAACTATCTATTTCTTCACTGCGCTCACCTACTTTAAATGTATAGCGCCCAAGCAAAGAATCATATGATATTTCCGGTTGCCAAGTAATGTCTCCCAGCTCTTTATCGGGTAACCAGTTACGTTTTTTCATAAAACGCATTTCAAATACAAATTGCAAAGTGTATCCGCTTTTTAACAACTGTTGTAGCAAAGTTGACGGTCCGGCGGACAAGTCCGCTTGCAAAGACAATCCCTGATCCGAACGCTGAAACCACATATCACGCACCGAAAATTCTCCAGCTCGCGCAGGTAATGACAGTACCATCAGCGCTATGGCAAACAACGACAAAAAAAGGCGGTGCATTAAATTTCCCGTAACCGCATCATGCCACGAATAGGCAAATGCGGCACAATACGTGCGCCAGGCAGCCAGGGCTTGAGCGTATCAGCATGACCGCCAGTAATAATAATAGCGGCACCCGCTAACTGGCGGCGCCTAAATGTTAGCACCGCACCGCTTGCAGCCAGTTGCGCCCCCACAGTCATAGCACTTATTGTATCCATTGGTGGCCAATTAGCTTGCACTGGCATTGCCAATGGTAATGACGTAGAGTCGGCTAATGCGCGTTGCATAGCGTTCAGTCCGGGTAATATAACGCCACCTAAAAATACACCGGTTGCGCTAACCGCATCAATTGTTATCGCTGTACCAGCGCTGACAATAATTAAATCGCGAAATTGTATTCGCGCTGCCACTAATCCCAGCCAGCGATCAACACCCAGTGACTCGGGTGGCTGATAGTTGTTTTTCACTCCGGCAGTATGCGCTTGACTAATTAAAAAATTCCCTCCACCGCAAGGCGCCAGCAACGTTCGTAATCGTGCCGCCTGCTGTACACTTCCTACATGTGATACCCAAGCATCGTCTGCCTCTGCCGCCGCTTTGCTAAGTGCTTGTAAATTATTGCTGTCAGCATATTCTACAACCAATGAACTATTACCGCCCAAAAGTGCCCACTTAATGAAGCTGTTACCCGAATCAACTGCCAGCCACATGCGCAATTTCTCCTGACACAGTGCTTTGCAAGCGTTTGCCACAGCGCATCATCAATGCGCCATTGTTGTCAAAACCGGCAAATACGCCGTTTTTTTTATAGTCGTTTAAAATTAATGAAAATGGCATATTCATTTTTATGCAATGCGCTCGCACAGCATCATCTAAAAATGTCTTCATACAAGTTTGCTCAAATGCCTGCACTGCCTCACGCAAGGTTGTTGCTATAAGCGTAGCGTAATAATGGCGCGTCATATTTTCACCCAGTGCCGCCGCCAAACCGCCAACGGGACGATCAATATGAGCTTGCAAGTGTGGTGTCATAAACAAGTTTAGTCCCACCCCGATAATAACGCTTTCTCCTGCGGTTTCAATCAGCACCCCTCCAACTTTTCGCCCCGCCGAATCCATTAAATCATTTGGCCATTTCAGCAATAACCGCTCATCTCCAGCCAGCGTCCTCCACAAAGCGGTACCTACGGCCAAAGACAAACCAGACAATTGTGGAGGAGATGGCAGGCGCATTGACATTAATATGGAAGCAGCCGGCAAAGCCAACCACGTTCGTCCACGCCGCCCACGTCCTTGCGTTTGATGTTCGGAAAAAAAATATATACCGTTATGCTGGCGCGCTAAATCGTTAGTACTGGAGGTTTCATCCGTTACGATAACATTTCCCAATGCATCGTTTAATGCGGGTAACTTCAGCCATTCCAAGCGATGCCGCAAACGCCAACACCCATCTTCTTGCACCACTGTGCCATATATGTTTTGCAAAACGGCAAGACATTTTTTGATATCACACGACGAAATTTGTAACGCCAGCTGTTCCGTTGTCAATGCTTGACACGCCGACAGCGCTCGCAATATTGGAATAACGCCGGTCATTGACATGATGGCATCAAAAAGGGGCTTTTGCCGTAAGCAAAAGCCCCCAAAGGGATGAGAAAATCAGACCCTTTTCTTGGCTGGCCGACCAACTTTTTTCTTAATAGATTTCCCTGATTTTTTAACGGCTTTCTTAGCGACCTTCTTCGCCGCTTTTTTTACTGGCTTCTTTGCTACTTTTTTAGTGCTTTTCTTTACCGCTTTTTTAGCAACCTTTTTAGTAACTTTCTTCGCCGATTTTTTTACTGACTTCTTTGCTACTTTTTTAGTGCTTTTCTTTACCGCTTTTTTAACGACCTTCTTTGCCGCTTTTTTTACTGGCTTCTTTGCTACTTTTTTAGTGCTTTTCTTTACCACTTTTTTAGTAACTTTCTTTGCCACTTTTTTAACGACTTTTGTTGTTTTTTTTGTTGCTGGGGCCATTGAGATATCTCCTCTTTAATGGTTGAATAGTTAGCCTAAAGAAAACACAGCCGCACAAATTAATTAATAATATAAATTTGCATAAATAATTAAATATTATTAATAATTTAATAAAAATTAATCAGTCCCAGCTAAGCTTTCCTCCTGTTTGGTATTCTATCACACGCGTTTCAAAAAAGTTTTTCTCTTTTTTCAAATCAATTACTTCACCCATCCAAGGAAATGGATTACGCGCATTACTAAAAGCTGCAGGCAGACCGATTTGCTCCAAGCGGCGATTGGCAACAAAATGCACAAACTCTGTAAACATACCGCAATTTAATCCAAGCATGCCGCGCGGCATAGTTTCTTCTGCGTAGCGACATTCCAGCGATGCTGCTATTTTCATCATACCCACCACTTCAGCTTGAAACTCTGGCGTCCACAGGCGAGCATTTTCTATTTTAATTTGATTAATAACATCTATGCCAAAATTTAAGTGTAATGACTCGTCGCGCAAAATATACTGTACTTGCTCAGAACAACCCGGCATTTTATTTTGTCGTCCCAAAGACAAAACTTGCACAAAGCCAACATAAAAGAATAATCCTTCCATAATCATAGCAAAGGCAATTAATGATTTTAATAATTGCTGGTCAGCTTCAAATGTGCCGGTATTAAATTTGGGGTTGGTAAGCGTGTCAATATATTCTAGGCAAAAAGCGTCTTTATCATGCACACAAGGCACTTCCATGTACATGTTAAATATCTCTCCTTCGTCCAGCCCCAGCGACTCAATAATGTATTGATAAGCATGTACGTGCACTGCCTCTTCAAATGCTTGCCGCAATAAATATTGTCTACATTCGGGATTTGTGATGAGGCGATAAGTGCCAAGTAATATATTATTGGCGGCAAGCGATTCGGCCGTAGCAAAGAAACCAAAATTTCTTTTTAACATGTGCCGTTCATCCGGATTCAATGCGTTGCCACGCCACTGCTCAATATCTCGTTGCATGGAAACCTCATTGGGCATCCAATGATTGGCGCAGCTATTAAGATACTTTTTCCACGCCCACTGATATTTAATCGGCATTAATTGATTGACATCGGCGCGACAGTTAATGATGCGCTTATCATCTACTTTGACGCGGCGAAAAGTTTCTGGACTGGGTTGTGGGTGAACAAGCACCTTTTCTTCCTCATCGTTCCATTGTAGTGTAGTCATACGTATTCCTCTTTTTGTCGTTATGTTAATAATTCAGGCGTTAGTTTTTCCAAATCTCCATTTTGCCTCTTCTTTTTAAAGCACTCTGGCCATTTTTCTTTATTTGTCGGATGTACTTTCAGCCACCTTGAATTTTCTGAGTGCTGAATTTTTGAAACTTCTATTGCATCATCCTTAGAAATAATCCATCCATGAGGCTTAAAAGGCGAAATTCCGAGTAAAAATAAATAGTCATACTCTTTATCTTTTTTTATTTGTTCAAATGTATATGCACCGCTTTCCCAAAGAAAAGAAAGCTTAACTGCCATTTTTTTATCGTTTACTTCTATTATTTCATTTTTCGGTTTAACAGAACATTTCACCCAATATTCAGACAAAAATTTAGTAACAAGTTCCCTTGCCTTTTTCCCTTTAGTAGCAGGGGCCGCTATATGTAACCATTCGTAAGGGCTCCCCTGCCATTCTTTGCGAATTTTACAGCTGCTTTTTAGCTCAAAAGAAGCATGGTCAAAAATATTATCCGCTTTACAATTTTCTTTACTTACAGCGTCAGATATATCAGAGGCGTCATTTAGTCTCCTAAGCACCACCTCATAAGATTCTTGACTACTATCAATTAAGATATATTTTCTTCTCGTTTTTTTAGCTGCTTCTCCCAGCGTTCCGCTACCTGCAAAAAAATCCAATACGGTATCCCCAATTTTGGAATGTGTTACAACTATGCGTTTGACGATATCCAACGGTTTCTGCGTTGCATAATTGACTCTTTCCTTACCGTTGGTCGGTACAATCGTTTGCCACCATACATCTGTACTCAACAAGAAGTCTGTCCCCCATACGTCTGTCGGTTTCTTTCCTTTGGCTGCTTTTTCTGCTGATACCAACCCCGGTGCCATGTATGGAATGCGGTCTATATCATCATAGTTAAAAATATAATTGTCAGGGTCTTTGGCAAACCAATAGATGTTATCGTGTTTAGCCGGCCATTTATTCTTTCCTCGGCCACCAAAGTCATACGCCCAAATAATCTCGTTAATACAGTGCGAGCTCCCGCCAAAAATCTCTTCTAATAACAAGCGACAGTTGGCCGCCTCTCGCCAGTCAATATGAAAAAACAGACTGCCGTTAGGCTTCAAAATGCGATGCGCTTCTTGCAAGCGCGGTTGTAAAAAGCCAGTAAAATCATCAAAAGAGTCGGCGTAGCCAGATTTTCCGATAACCGTAGAATGATAACGATTACCGCAAAATCCCGTACGGTCACCTTCGCCACCATTAATGCGTGTGGTTTTAATTCGTGTGCGGCTTTGTTTTTTACCCGTATTAAACGGCGGATCTATGTAGATTAGAGAAACTGTTTCAGATTTTATTTGTTTCAATAACGGCAGATTGTCGCCCAACAACATTTCCCCCCCGCCGGGAAGGCGTTTCTGTTTTGTGGCAAGCTCTTTCAAGGTAGGCACAACAGATTATGTTACTGACACGCTTCACAATCTGGGTCATCTATAGCACAAGCCTGAGGCGCGCTACTGCCGTTGCTACCACCGGCACTCACCGCGTTGAGTGCGCCAGTGCGAGCTGTATATTTTTCGGTACTGGATGCGCCCATAGAGCGCAAATAATAGGTTGTTTTCAAACCACTACGCCACGCCAGTTTATACATTTCATCCAATTTTTTACCGGACGGTTCGGCAATGTACAAATTGAGCGATTGCGCCTGATCCATCCATTTTTGTCGCCGAGCTGCGCAATCAATCAACCACTTTGGTTCTACTTCAAAAGCCGTTGGATATTTAGCTCGTACCGATTCGGGAATACGAGTAATTTGCTCCAATACGCCATCAAAATATTTGATATCTTCCAACATAACATCGTCCCATATCCCCAGCGCTTTAAGGTCATCCACTAGATAGCGGTTAGAAACCGTAAAATCACCAGACAAATTAGATTTAACATAAATATTTTGGTACGTTGGCTCAATAGATGCCGTTACGCCAACGATATTAGCAATGGTCGCCGTCGGCGCAATTGCCACACAATTAGAATTCCTCATTCCGTACATTTTGATGCGCTCGCGCAATAACTGCCAGTTTTGCCGTTGTGACAAATCCGCTTGCAAATAGTCACCGTCTAGTCGGTCACCACCGCCATCCGCCGACAACGGCAGTTCACCACTCACGTCCACATTGTCACCTCGCTCGGCGGCAAGTAAACGCAATGTATCGTGCGGAAGTATGCCGCGATCCCACAAACTGCCTTCAAACGATTCGTAAGCCCCTCGCTCGGCTGCCAGTTCAGTAGACGCCAGATAAGCGTGATAACACAGCAATTCAGCAGTATTATCAGCAAACTCTACTGCCTCCGGTGAATTGTAGGGAACGTTCATTTCATACAAGCAATCTTGAAATCCCATCATCCCTATACCTACCGGTCGGTGTCGCTTATTAGCATTTTCGGCTTTGGATACCGCATAGTAGTTAATATCAATAACGTTGTCTAACATACGCATTGCCGTGCGTATCGTTTTTTCCAACTTATCTTCGTCCAAAACGCCGTCTTTAAAGTGTGCTGGTAGGTTAACTGACCCTAAATTGCACACCGCAATTTCGTCTTGGTTCGTATTGAGCGTAATTTCGGTACAAAGATTGGAAGAGTGAACAACACCGATATGTTGCTGCGGCGAGCGAATATTGCAGGCATCTTTGAAAGTTATCCACGGATGCCCAGTTTCAAAAAGCATGGTCAGCATACGCCGCCACAATTCTACCGCTTGCAAAGTTTGGTGATGTAATTCACCACGTGCTGCTTTTTCTTCGTAGGCAACGTAAGCACGCTCAAAATTAGCGCCACATAAATCATGCAAATCAGGAACGTCTGCCGGAGAAAACAGTGTCCACTGCCCCTCTTCCATCACTCGCTTCATAAACAAGTCTGGTATCCAATTAGCAGTATTCATGTCGTGAGCACGACGACGCTCGTCACCCGTGTTTTTGCGCAAATCTAAAAATTCTAAGATATCCAGATGCCAAGTTTCTAAATAAACGCAAACCGCCCCTTTGCGTTTGCCTCCCTGATTCACGGCAACTGCCGTGTCGTTGACAATTTTGAGAAAAGGGATTACACCTTGTGATTTGCCGTTGGTTCCTTTGATACGAGCACCCATAGCACGCACCGGCGTCCAATCATTACCCAATCCGCCGGCAAACTTGGCCAACAACGCATTTTCACGGTACGAATCAAAAATCTCCGCTAAATCATCTCCCACTGTTGTCAAATAACAACTAGACAACTGTGAATGGCGGGTACCTGAATTAAACAGTGTCGGAGTGGAACTCATAAAACGGAAAGATGACAGTATTTCATAAAATTCTGCCGCACGTTCAGTGGGATTGTCTTCATTGAGCGCCAATCCCATCGCCACACGCATAAAAAAGCTTTGCGGCAGTTCAATTGGCCGCTCGTCCACACGCAAAAAGTATCGGTCATACAGGGTTTGCATACCTAAATAGCCAAACTGCAAATCGCGCTCTGGTCGCAGTGTACTGCCCAACACCGCAAGATCAAACCGAGAAGCCAGCAACGGATTGAGTAATTCACCCGCCACACCAACACGCACCATGTCTAGCAGATGGTTAGCGTACAAATCTTCCATTTCAGTGTGGTGCACATCGCGACCAAACACTTCAAAGCGTAAAAAGTCCAACAATAACCGAGCACTGACCTGAGAGTACTGCGGCTCACGCTCAATACGTGCTCTAGCAGCTAGATAGAGTGCCTTACAAATTTCTTTTTCGTGTATCCCATCATACATTTCCTGCAGCGATCTTTGTAGCAACGACTCTACATCCGTCGCGTCCAGCCCTCTACAAGCTTCTTTTACTTGCTCTTGCAGTCGATGTACGTCTAGCTGATACTGCCGACCATTTTTATCAGTCACTTGAATGGGTGTTGGCAGTATTTCCCGCGCTTTTTGATTGCGCGCCTCAGCGTGGCGCTCACGATATAACACATAGGCACGTGCCACCTGATGATGCTCACCGCGCATCAACGCCAATTCGACTTGATCTTGGATTTCTTCAATATGAAAATGCGCTGCAGCTGGGCGGCGACGTGACAACGCTTCCAGCACCCGCTCGGTAGTATGTTCTACAATATTTCGCACACTGGCAGAATCGGCGGCACCAGCACCACGAACCTCCAAAAACGCCTTGGTCATTGCTACTGATATTTTTTGGCGGTCAAATTTTACAACAGCACCATTACGACGAATGACGCGATAATCGCCCAAAATCGGCGAATTGTCGGTAAAATCGTTACTAACAGACCGAACAGAACTAGTAACAGCGACTTGTTTAATAATTGGTTGCATAACTTTCTTCTTTTCACCTCTGAATTACAGGTTTTTTACACAGGAATTAGACTCTTTTTGCACAACATATAGCCTTCTTTTTATTAAAAAATCGCACATATGGTGATTCCTAGATGTTACACTTAAATTACACTTAAATTACATTACACTTAAATTAAATTACACCTAAATTACAATTAATACTATTGAGTAGCAAAGTAAATTTAATTTATTGGGACAGCAAAGCAAAAGTGACCTCACCGGAAATATTTTTTTCTAGTGCTGCACGATAACCTTTCTTTTCTGCTTCCATCGCCAATTGATGCAAGGCAACGCCAAACCCAGAGTCAGATTGTACCGGAGCCGCAAACAAGTGCGCCGCCGTTACCGCCACTACCGGTGCGCCGTCGTCAGTAACGCGTAAAGTCATCTGTCCGGGGGCTGTTTCTGATAGAGACGCCGTTATCGTCGTTACCTGCTTATGCAACGCATTTTCTAAAAAATTATCTAATGCCCTGTCAAATAATGCACTTGACACCATTGATATCGCCGTTGTGGGAACAAAATACGCCTTGGTGTGTAAATGGCGCGAAGCAGCGTCCCGCCACCATGTCGCCGCATCCGCAAAACGATCATCATCGTCCTGATTTTGTAGCTTGGCTACCGCCGTCTCCAATCGCTGCCGCAAAATTGGCAACTGCCGCCGTAACAAAGCGTCATCTTTAACCATTGTCAACACCGCCAACGCATGTAAAATATTTTTAATGTCATGAGTTAAACGAGCTCCTGTTTGATGCACAGCAACAAGTAAATTTTGCGCCCGCTGCTCTTCTTCCCGCCGTTTAGCAACGTAATATTCACTGACAATACGGCACAACAAATAGCGACCAAACCACATCCACGGCGACACAAATCGTCGCGAATAAAACGTCAGCGTCAGCGGCGGACTAGCCACTTGAGCTCGATATTTGCTTTCCCGCCCCACCTGTTGCGGTACATTATCGCCAATACGCCATGCCAATCCCGTTATTCCGGGCAAACTATCGGCCAATTCCCGCATAGTAGCCTCCAAAAAATCTGCGGCACTTTCTTTCTCTGCAGCAATCGCGGAAATTTTTTCCACCCACTTATCCACTGGCACGTCCAACGCAAAAGCTTGGGATGTCAGACCGCCACCGGTCAGTGGTGCCAATACCAAACTTATTGCAGCGATAGCAGCACAAAAACCCGCAGCGGAAATAGCCACCACTTGTGGATATAAGTCAAGGTGCAATGACAGTAATTTAACTGTAAGCGCAAAAGCCAAAAATATCAGCGCCAGCAACGCACAAATCAGAGGATCGGCGGTGGTTTGTCGGCGACTAAAACCAATCAACACAATCAGACAAAGAAGTCCGGCAATCACGACGCTGTTATTCCCATCAATAATCGGCGGCAGACGATAATTCAGTGTGAAAAGAATAATTTGCAAACATAAGGCGGCGGCGGCAATACGTCCCAGCTGTACTCGCCGATTATCGGCCAGCATGGCTTCGGTAGCAAAAATGCCGGCAAGCAAGCAAGCACACGGTAGCGGTAACCAAATTGACACTGCCGTCAATGCTACCGCCGCTACCAACATGCGAGCCAATTGCCCATCAATGGTACGATGTAACAAATGAACGCCCGCCGCTACCCCCACCAATGCATTAGGCGCTTCCGACCATGCCAGTACCGCCAACAATATTGGCGACAACGCCCCCAACACAAAACGTCCTACCATTATCAGACGACGGACACCGTTACCACCACTCATAATGTTGACTTTTTGGGTACAGTGCGGGCGATAATTAAATTAATCACCTTAGCGGCTCCCGCTTTTTTCAGCACTTTCGCAATTTCCTGCATAGTAGCACCACTGCTCATTACGTCATCCACTACCAACACCCGACGTCCTCGCACCGCAGCGGCAACAGTAAAAGCACCCTTAACGTTGCGTCGCCGTGCTGCCACATTGGTCTGACGCGTTTGCGGCAGTGTGTCCACCACTCGCCGTAACCAATCATCACGCAATGGCGGTGCTGGCGACGGCAACATTTTTGCCAGTTCTCGGGCTTGATTAAAACCACGCCAACTCTCGCGGGTAGGATGTAACGGCACCGGCAACATCACATCCGCCGCTGGCGCAACAGCAAAACTTGCCAACAATTCCGCTAATTGCCAACTCCCGTAAAACTTAAAATATTGCACCAACATGGTTAGCGGCGGCAGGTAGCAAAGCGCGGCAACAGTGCAATCAAAAGCCGGTGGTTGTTTTATACAGACGCCGCAAAGTCCGTCCGTCGGCGCCGCGCATTGCGGACAAGCCACAACAACCCGCAATCGCTCAACATCGACCATACAAGGAGGGCACAATGTACCGCGGCACAACGCCCGACACAGCGCACAACAAGTCAATAACAACATTAATCCTTATCTGTGAAAAATATATACAAATCAGTGACTATTTAAATTTTTCTATCATACAATACAAGGCTTGGTAATTTTTAATATTTTCGCCACCTTTTTATAATATTTTATGCGTAAGCAAATTGCCGCGATTTTTGCCCTACTCCTCACTACCGGCTTACTACAAGTCGGACACGGAGCAGTGTCGGCAATGATTATTCAGTACGGTGGGCAACTAAAGTTTTCAGCTACCGTGTTGGGACTACTGACGGCGGCAATGTATGTAGGAATGATTGCCGGCAATATCTTACAACGCCGACTGTTGCCGCGCATTTCTTATATCCGCACTTTTGCCGTATGCGCAACAATAACGACACTACTGTCTATGTTTCTTCCTATGCTACCCGATATTTGGACATGGTTGTTAATGCGCGTAATCTATGGCGTGTTTTACAGTGTTGCGATGGTAGTATGCATGGACTGGGTCAATTCCAAGTCAACTCAAGAAAATCGTAGCCGTTTGATGGGCACGATGATGACCGTAATGTTTCTAGCGTACGGTCTCAGTCAATACATTTTGCTGTTGGGTAAAAACCATCCGGATAAGGCATTCATTCTTGCCACCGCTTTTTTGTTGTTTTCTTTGGTACCGGTTTGCCTTACGCGCTTTCCCGAACCGCAAGCACCGCCGCGCGCAGAAAACAGCAGCATCAGCTTACGCGAAGCCTATCAAGTTGCTCCGGTGTCTTATATAGGGCAGTTTGGTTTTGGCTTAGCTACCGGAGCAGGCTGGTTATTTATATCTTATTTAGATTCATTAAATGTGTCGTCAACAGTAGGTGCAACCATGGCAGTAGTGTTGTATGGTAGTGGTTTTATACTGCAACTGCCAATGGGCTGGCTATCCGATAAGCTAGCTGATCGGCGTAACCTGATAGTAGTGCTAGCCGGCGCATCAGCCGCACTGGCGGCACTGCTATTTTTTGGCTCGTACATGTCGTCAGGTATACTTTTATTTTTACTTTTTATGTTCAGCGCGATATCCAATCCTTTGTATTCACTCAACATTAGCTACGGACAAGGTTTTGTAGACAGTGGCAAATCAGCAGATTATTCTTTTCGGCTAATTCAGATTTACGCAATCGGCGCACTTATTGGTCCACCGATAACGGGTTTTTTGATGAGTACCATCGCACCAGATGCACTCTTTGCCTTTATCGGAATTATTTTTGCCGCTGTTACTATCATTACCGCTACCAATCGCTTTATGCCGCATTATCGTCCTGCCCACACCGAACAACTTCGCCCGCTATCACCATTGATGGCGTCGCAAGCAGTTAGTGAGGAAGTTATGTATTCTGAATTAGATATTGGCCCCGACTTTTCGCCGATTTCTCCCCAAAAATCAATTATGGATGACACTGCAGCAATAGGACCCGATTTACCAGATGAACCGATAACGGCGGCTGATGCGGCAACGATGGGGCCAGATTTCCCCGACGAGGCAACGGCAGAAACCGAAATAATCGGACCGGCATCGTCGAAAAATAAACAGGAGAACGCATGAGCAAAATTAATACGGAAGATTTGGTGCGATTGGCGCGAATGACGCGACTAGAAGTACCACCAGAAAAAACGCCGGAAGCTTTACAGGCACTTAACGCCATTTTAGATATGATGGAACAATTGCAGCACGCCAATGTAGATGCCGTAGACGCGCTCACGCATGTGCAATTTCAGGGACAAACGTTGCGATTGCGTGATGACACGGCGCAAGTTGGATACAACACGGATGCACTTTTCGCCGGTGCTCCTCAAACGGACGACGGCTGTTTTATCGTACCTCGGGTGATTGAATGAATACCGAGTTGTCCACCGCTGGAGTACGCGGTTTAGTTGCACTATTAACCGCCGGCGACGTATCAGCCACAGAAGTCTCAGCGCATTTTCAGCGACAAATAAAAGCCCAAAAACAACTTAATGCATTCGTACAGATAGAAGACAACCCAACGGTACCCGCCAATAATGGAACTTTGGCAGGAGTGCCCATCGCACACAAAGATATTTTTTGCGCTCGTGATGTAGCAAGTACTTGTGGCTCAAACATATTAAAAAATTACAACCCGCCTTACGATGCCGCCATAGTGGAGCGCGCACACGCTGCCGGCATGGTGTGTCTGGGTCGCACCAACATGGATGAATTTGCCATGGGGTCATCGGGAGAACATTCCGTATATGGTGCCACGCTTAACCCGTGGAATGAAACGCGCACCCCTGGCGGTAGTTCCAGCGGTTCAGCAGCGGCGGTCGCGGCGCGCCTGACGCCAGTAGCGACAGCAACCGATACCGGTGGATCTATCCGCCAACCTGCAGCGTTTTGCGGTGTAACCGGAGTCAAACCTACTTATGGACGCATCTCTCGCTGGGGCATGGTAGCTTTTGCCTCCAGTTTTGACCAAGGCGGTGTAATCGCAGTTAGTGCCGACGACTGCGCTCTTGCGCTCAATGCTTTGTGTGGATTTGACGCGCGCGATTCCACTTCACTGGACGTGCCGACAGAAGATTTCACTCACGATATTCATACACCGCTGTCTGGTCTAAAGATTGGAGTTCCTGCGGAATTTTTTGGTGACGGGTTAAACGCCGAAACCGGCACCCGAGTTCAAGAAGCGTTGCAAACAATGCAAAAAGCTGGAGCTGAGTTGGTTGACGTACGCCTGCCAGCGGTGAATTTCGCCATCCCAGCCTACTATGTGCTGACCTGCGCCGAGGCTTCCAGCAATTTATCACGTTTTGACGGCGTAAGATACGGCCTGCGTGCCGATAACGCCAATGATTTGCTCTCTATGTACGAAAAAACCCGCGCAGCCGGCTTTGGTGAAGAAGTCAAGCGACGGATTTTGGTAGGCGCCTACGTACTGTCCTACGGCTACTATGATGCCTATTATCGTCGCGCCATGAAAGTGCGCAAATTGGTAGCCGATGATTTTGCTCGCGCCTTTGAACAATGTGATCTTATTGCTGGACCAACTACTCCGGGACCGGCATTTGCACTCAATGAAATTGCCGACAGCGATCCGGTAACCATGTACAAGCAAGATATTTATACCGTGCCAATTAATTTAGCCGGGCTGCCGGCGGCATCTGTACCGTGCGGTTTTGCAGGAGCACTGCCGGTAGGATTACAGCTTATCGCACCACCGATGGAAGAAGCGCGTTTGTTACGGGTGGCACACCAATATCAACAACATACAGATTTTCATCAACGCCTACCGGTGACAGTAGCATGAAATGGGAATGCGTTATTGGTTTAGAAATTCACGCACAATTAAAAACGGCGAGTAAAATTTTTTCGCCAGCGGCGGCGACCTATTGCGACACACCCAATCAGCACGTACGCGAAGTGGATTGCGGTCTACCCGGCGCCTTACCAGTGCTCAATCGTACCGTAGTGGAATATGCTATTCGTTTAGGGTTAGCGCTGGAATCCGAAATCAGTGAGCTATCCGAATTTGCACGTAAAAATTATTTTTATCCAGACCTCCCAAAAGGCTATCAAATCAGCCAGTTTGACTATCCTATCGTCAGCGGCGGTCGACTCGCCATTGACATGCCGGACGGTGAAAAAATTATTGGTATCACCCGCGCACATTTAGAAGAAGACGCCGGTAAACTATTACACGACGTGGCTGACGGTGCTTCCGGAGTGGACTTAAATCGCGCTGGGGTACCGTTGTTGGAAATTGTTTCCGAGCCAGACATGCGTAGTATTGCCGAAGCAACCGCATATGCCAAAGCCATGCACCGGTTGGTACGGTGGCTTGGCGTGTGTGATGGCAACATGCAAGAAGGTTCGTTTCGAGTGGACGCCAATATCTCCGTGCGTCGTCCAAATGCGCAGTTTGGCACTCGCTGTGAAATCAAAAATCTCAATTCATTCCGCTTTTTAGAACAAGCACTAGAATATGAAATGATGCGACAGATTAACGTGCTGGAAGGAGGCGGAACAATTGAACAGCAAACGCGTTTATTTGATTCTGTGAAGGGCGTCACTCGGGCGATGCGTAGTAAAGAAAATGCGCATGATTATCGTTATTTTCCCGACCCTGATTTACCACCACTAGCAGTATCAAAAGCATGGATAGAACGAGTGCGACAAAACATGCCTGAACTGCCGGCGACTCGCCGAACGCGTTTTATGGAAGTGCTGGGATTGTCAGCATATGACGCTGGCGTACTGACCGCAGAGCGCGAGCTAGCGGATTATTTTGAAGCCGTGCTAGCTGCATTTTCAGAAAATAACGAGCCGACAGCGGCTAAAACTTGTGCCAACTGGGTTTGTGGTGAATTGTCAGGGTTAATGAATAAATCTGGCGTTAGCGTGGCGGCGTTGCCGGTATCAGCAGTCAATTTAGCGAATTTGTTGCAACGTATTGTGGCAGGAGACGTGTCGGGCAAAACGGCCAAAACCGTTTTGGAAAAAATGTGGGCACACGGTGAAGATGCCGACGTGGTTATCACGCGTGAAGGGCTGGCGCAAATCAGCGATGCCGACGCGCTAGAAAAAATCGCTGATGAGATTATTGCTGCCAATCCAACACAAACTGAGCAATATCGTGCTGGCAAAGAAAAATTGTTCGGCTTTTTTGTTGGGCAGATGATGAAAGCAACCAAAGGACAAGCCAATCCGGCACAAACCAATGAAATTTTACGGCGTAAATTGACATAAAAATGGCAGATAAAACTAATTTAAAAAAGATTCAAAATTGCCGTTAACGAAAAATATAAAATATAACAAAGCGAATGAATTTTGAGCAGCTTTTCGGCACAGCCGATTAAAAAACCCTACTCAGCCATGATGACAAAAAATAAAATTGCCTTTACACATATCAATTACCGATTTTTTTTCGTGATTAGGCATCGGGGAAAGTTGCGCGCAACATAGCATGGCCACTTACGCTATTGGCGATATTCATGGCTGTTTGCGTACCTTTCAGGCTTTGTTGACACGGGTTAATTTCAATCCAGCCCGCGACACTTTATGGCTTACTGGCGACATTGTTAATCGGGGACCAAATTCACTTGAAATGTTGCGCTGGGTGCACGACCACCGACATTGCTTGCGTCTAGTGCTGGGTAATCATGATTTAGCGTTGCTAGCGGCACACCTTGGCGTTCATCCGCCCACTGCTGCCACGCAACTAATTTTACGTGCTGATGACGGCAATAAATTATGTCACTGGCTGCGCAGACAACCACTAGCCATTGCCGAAAGCGATTATGTAATGATTCACGCTGGGCGGCTTGCCACGTGGGAACAAACGCAAACACTGGAATTGGCGGCGGAAGTAGCAACACGCATACAGACGGATGATGATTTTTTTAATGTGATGTACGGCAATAATCCTACTCGTTGGCATCCAGCTTTTTCGGCAGATAATCGTTGTCGATTAATTATCAACGCTCTGACTCGCCTGCGGTTGCTCAATAATGACGGCAGTTTGTATTTGGATTATGCCGGCGAGCCAAACCAACGTCCGCCCGGTACCGTTCCGTGGTTTGATTTCCCGCATCGGCAGTGGTGGCAAGCAACGGTAATTTTTGGCCATTGGTCATCGCTAGGACTTGTTATGCGTTCCGACATCATGGCCATTGACACCGGTTGCTTGTGGGGACGACAACTTACGGCGGTGAGGTTAGAAGACCGCACCGTGTTTCAAGTTCCCACACAAGAAGACGACATACCGCTTTAAGCAGTTAAAAAATCGGAGCATTATGGCTCAGCGCACACACTGGCACGTTATAATTCTGAAAAAATATCTATGGCAAACACATTTTTATCAGACAAAACTCGCGTCGGTTGCATAGGACTAGGAATTATGGGTTTGCCTGCAGCAAAAAATCTACAACGCGCTGGCTATACGGTTTCGGCATACGCCCGCCGTCCAGAATCCACAAAAACATTAGGAGGCACTGTTGCATCGTATAGCTCTCCAAAAGAACTGGGCGCGGTTTGTGATGTGGTAGTTATTAACGTGTCGGACACGCCAGACGTTGAAGAAGTCACTTTGGGGAAAAACGGCTTGGTACACGGGATGAAACCGGGTAGCGCAATTATTGACATGTCCACTATTTCACCGGCAACGACGCGTCATGTTGCCGAGAAACTGGCAGAAAAAGACATTACTTTTTTAGACGCGCCGGTTTCCGGTGGCCAAAAAGGCGCCATAGACGGAACGCTAACAATTATGGTCGGTGGCAGTGTAGACATGTTTACCAAAGCGCAACCACTACTTGCAGCAATGGGAAAAACCATCACTCATATTGGCACCAGTGGTGCCGGACAAGTAGCTAAGGCATGCAATCAGATTATTATTGGTGCTACCATTGAAGGTGTTGCCGAAGCCATGGTGTTGGCACAAAAAAACGGAGTGGATGCTGCTGCCGTGCGAGAGGCGTTGCTGGGTGGCTTTGCCGGTAGTAAAGTGTTGGAAATGCACGCACCGCGTATGCTACATAATAATTTTACACCTGGATTCAAATCTGTATTACACGAAAAAGACATGAAAATTGCGCTAACCAACGGTGGCGAAAATAACTTATCGTTACCTGCTGCAGAACTGTTTTTACAGCGTCTACAAGCCCTCATTGCGTTGGGTGGCGGTGACTTGGACTCAACCGCCATATATAAAGTTATCACCGGCGAAAAACCGTAACGCCATAACGCTTCACAGCACATTTTTTCTCAGCCGCGTCAAAGTGCAATGTTAGAATAGAAGGATTGTTAATCTATAAAAAAACTAAATATATGAGCGAAAAAACCCTTTCCATTATCAAACCGGATGCCGTTCTAAAAAACAAAATCGGTGCTATTATTTCCCGCTTTGAGGACAACAACCTGAAAGTTATTGCCGCACAAATGCTCATGCTGTCACGCGAACAAGCTGGCGCATTTTATTCTGTTCACAAAGAGCGCCCTTTTTATCAAGGTTTGCTAGACTTTATGACTTCCGGTCCAGTGCTAGTAATGACGCTGGAAGGCAACAATGCCATTACCAAAAACCGCGAACTCATGGGTGCCACTGATCCCGCTAAAGCCGATACTGGAACCATTCGCGCCGATTTTGCCGACAATGTTGAAGCCAACGCTGTACACGGCTCCGACTCTCCAGAAACGGCAGCTACTGAAATAGCCTTTTTCTTTCCGAATTTAGGTGGCTAAATCGCATAATTTGCTCAACTATGATCGCGTCGCCATGGCCGATTTTTTTGAGCAACAGGGAGAGAAAGCCTATCGTGCTACGCAAGTTTTTCGTCGACTACATCACGATAGCCCGCAATCAACGGATATTTTTTGCGATCTGCCGACGGCGTTACGCACCAAGCTAGCGCAGACTACGAGTTATCCTAACTTGCCACTGGCGTCCGATCATGTCGCCACTGATGGCGTTTGCAAACTACTATTTGACGTAGGTGGTGACCGCATAGAAACGGTGATTATCCCCGAATCCAACCGTACAACATTGTGCGTTTCATCCCAAGTGGGTTGTGCACTGGCTTGCCGTTTCTGTCTAACTGGTAAACAGGGTTTTTCCCGCAATTTGAGTACCGCTGAAATTATCAGTCAACTACGCCAAGCCAACCGTTTGCTACCCCCAGGAAAAAAAATTACCAACGTAGTATTTATGGGTATGGGCGAGCCACTACTTAATTTAGATGCAGTACTATCAGCGTTGAAGATAATGATTGACACTCACGGCTATGCTCTGCCACCGCGCCGAGTAACGGTTTCCACTGCCGGAGTAGTGCCAGCAATGGCTCGGCTAGCAACACTTCCAGTGGCATTGGCGGTGTCGTTACATGCTCCAACTGACACACTACGTGATGAAATCATGCCAATCAACCGCAAATATCCACTAGACACATTGATGGCGGCTTGTCACCGCCATATACTCAATCGCTCACGTGCTTTTATAACTTTTGAGTACGTGATGCTGGATGGCGTCAATGATAGTGTTGCTTGCGCCCGTGCGCTTATCCGCCTGTTGCACGGCTTGCGCTGCAAAGTGAATTTAATACCTTTTAATATTTTCCCTGATACACCTTATCAACCATCACCATATGAAGCAATTGACCGTTTTCGTGATGTACTCATGCGTGGCGGAGTGATGACCACTGTTCGCAAAACGCGCGGTAATGACATTCTCGCCGCCTGTGGTCAATTAGCGGGTAGTGTGCAAGCACGAACGATGGGTTTGGGTAGCGAAAAGCCACTGTTGCGCGCATGAAAAGTACTACCCGCCACCACACACAACCGGTGAATGTTGACGGTGTTACTATCGGCGGTGGCGCACCAATAGTAGTGCAAGCAATGACCGACACCGACACCGCTAATGCCAAAGCCACAGCTGACCAGTGTTCGGCTTTAGCCAATGCTGGTGCCGAATTGGTACGCATTACCGTTAACAACCCGCGTGCTGCACAAGCTGTTCCAGAAATTCGAGCATTGCTAGATGACAGAGGTGTTACCGTTCCGCTTATTGGTGATTTTCATTTTAATGGTCACAAATTACTTGAGCAATACCCTGATTGCGCACGCGTGCTGGCAAAGTACCGCATTAATCCGGGCAATGTAGGACGTGGTGAAAAACATGATTCACAATTTGCCGCCATTATTAAAAAAGCACTGAAATATGGCAAACCTGTACGTATCGGCGTTAATTGGGGCAGTCTAGACCAAGATTTGCTGGTGCGGTTGATGGAAGAAAATTCCCGCCGAGTTTCGCCGCTAGATGCCGCCGCCGTACTGCGTGAAGCACTGGTGCAATCGGCATTGCTGTCGGCGAAAATGGCAGAAGAAATGGGCATGACCACGCAACAAATTGTCATTTCGTGCAAAACTAGCCGCATTCCTGATTTGCTGACTGTGTACCAACAACTGGCAAACAATTGTGATTATGCGCTACATTTAGGTCTTACTGAAGCGGGGATGGGACTGCGTGGCATCACCGCCACCGCTGCTGCACTGGCGGTACTATTGCACGGTGGCATTGGCGATACTATCCGCGCTTCTTTGACACCGACACCAAATGGCGCCCGTGAGGACGAAGCTCGGTTATGTTGTAATTTGCTGCAAACTATGAATTTTCGTGCGTTTTCACCACAAGTTACTGCCTGCCCAGGGTGCGGGCGCACGACCAGCGACTTTTTCCGACGACTGGCTGCGGAGGTAGAATCACATGTAGCAACACGCCTACCACATTGGAAAAAACGCTATCCGGGCGTAGAAAATCTTAATATTGCCGTTATGGGCTGCATAGTCAACGGTCCCGGTGAATCTAAACACGCCGACATTGGTATTTCATTGCCCGGCAGTGGCGAGCATCCGGTAGCACCGATTTACATAGACGGCAAAAAATTCACCGCACTCAAAGGCGATTCCATTCCTGCCGACTTTATCAGTATTGTAGAATCCTATATAGAAAAACGTTTTCAGGCCGCACCGTAATTACAATTTTTTCCCGACTTCCAAATCTTGGCGCAGTCTCCATATAATTTTTGCAATTTTTTCGCGCTTGTTGAGCGGCGCATTTTGTTGAGCTCGCGCCAACCAGTACAACGCTTTCTCATCATCGCGCTTTACCGATTCACCCAAGTGATAACGGTTAGCTAATCGAATCTGCTCTTTCCAATCGCCATTTTCGGCACGGGCAATATGATTCGCTATGATATGTGAAGAACTAGGAAAATGATCCATATGCCGCTCGTTGCCAGTAAGCAAAAATTTCATACCACTACCCGCCTCATTTAGAAAATAAAATAAGGCAATCCACGGTCGACTCACGGCAATATTGTCACCGATACGAATAAGACGCAATTGATTTATCGTTTGTGGATAATCGTGTACGGAGGACAAAATTAATCCAGTTCCAGAAAAAACTGCTGTTGCCAGAAAGAAACGAATCAAGAAAATCTTCTTGCGTGATGCTATTTTCATAATATTGCTATTTTTTATAAAACAGGTAGGTTAGCGACTAAAAGAACGCTCCCGACCGCGCAATAAATCAGCAATATTTCGCCAATGGCGAACAATAACCAGTGCAGCTACGCCGCAACCCGCCCATGCAATTATTAAAGGCGTCCACATTATTAGCATGACGACACCAGTAAGCATAGCGGCAATGGAAGCCAGCGCTGACGTGCGGCACAAAACAAAAACCAACGCCCACGCAACCAACGACACGATACCCGCCAACCAATACCAAGCACAAAAAACTCCCAATGCGGTGGCTACTCCTTTACCTCCTTTAAAGCGCAAAAATATAGAAAACACATGTCCCACCACTGCCATGCCGCCAGCTAATGCCGCCATAATAGAAGAATCGGCGAGCACTACCAAAACAGCGCCTTTACCGAAGTCGGCTAGTAGTGTTAAAACAGTGGCCGCTTTATTGCCGCTACGCGCGACATTAGTCGCTCCCGGATTACCAGAGCCATAATGCCGTGGATCAGGCACTCCAAAGACACGCGCGATAACAACGGCAAAAGGCACAGCCCCCAAAAAGTAAGCCGCCACGATAACTGTTGCGGTCATAAGAAAATAGGGTTTAATAACGGCATCGCACATATTATGCCGACAAATAACAACGATTGCCAAGCCGACTACCGCATTATCATTAAAGGATTACGGCTATCCTGCACCATCGGCATTGATATGGCAGAAACGGGAGTTTCCCAACAAGTACTGCTAGACGTGATTATTATTCCTTCTACTAAGTCCAATGACGACGTTCCAGCGGTTGATTACGCAGTAGTTGCGCAGCGGCTGCGAGAGTTTTCCACTAGCAAGACGCACGGGTTACTGGAAACTTTTGTTAATGAATCGGCAGCATTTATTATGAAAGAATTCGCCACTGTTGAAGTACGAATTTATTGTCGTAAACCGCATATTGCATCCGATTTGGAGGAAGTCGGAGTAGAAGTGATAAAACGACGTTAGCCGCGCGGGTGATGGTGTTGATGCAGGTCGGCTAAGCGCTTGGCAGCAATGTGCGTATAAATTTGCGTGGTGGAAATGCTGGCGTGTCCGAGCATCAGCTGTATGGCGCGCAAATCGGCGCCGTGATTGAGCAAATGTGTAGCAAAGGCGTGACGTAGCGTGTGTGGTGACAGCGAGCGAATACCAGCAACTACAGCATAACGCTTGATTAATAACCAAAACATCTGTCGGCTCATTGCAGCACTACGGTTAGTCAAAAATAGCGCATCGCTGGGGCGGCGCAGCAACTGCGGACGGGCTTTGTGTAAATACCGTTCTAACAGGTCACTGGCGGTATTGTTAAGCGGTACAATACGCTCACGTTTCCCCTTGCCTATTATTTGCACTCCCCCCATGTCTAAACGCAACGCATCCATTGGCATAGACACCAGTTCGCTTACTCGCAAACCACAAGCATACATCAATTCCAACATAGCACGATCGCGCAAACCAGCAACAGTGTCTGTGTTAGGCGCGTCCAACAACGCTTCCACTTCTTTTTCATTGAGTAATTTAGGCAGTGGTCGCAATCGTTGTGGCTGTCGCAAATGCACCGTTGGGTCATCAGAGCGAACACCAGCAAGTAAGAGATGACGATACAATCGCCGTGCAGCCGACAACGCCCGCCCTGCCGATGCTGGGCTTTTGCCGGCGACCATCAGAGCACTTTGATAAGCGGTAAGATGTTGCGTACACGCTTGTCGCAAGCTGACATTATCTCGCTGCAGATAGTTCGCTAACGCGCGTAAATCGCTGAGATAAGCACTTACAGTTTTGTCACTACAACCATCAACAAAAAGCAGCTGATAAGAAAAAGTTTCCAGCACTGCACAACTGTCGGCAATGGTAGCCGCCAAATTTCCCACCATCACTTAAACGGTAACGCCCTCGTGCCGAAGCAACGCTTGCTTGAGGTGAATATTTAATCGATGGTTACGATTGTCTCCCATAAACCCGCCAAGTCCATCTTGCGCGACCACACGATGGCAGGGAACGAGTAACGGTAGACGATTGGCGCGGCAAGCACCGCCAACAGCGCGCGGTGCAGAATGGATATATTTGGCCACATCACCATAAGTTTGCGTTTCCCCACCGGCTAAATTTTGCAATACCTTACGCACACGCTCTTGAAACGGAGTGCAGGCAGCATGTAGTGGCAAATCAAATTGGTGTCCACGCGGGCGCCGTAGCCAAGCTTTGATTTGTCGTGCAGCTTCTTCCGCCAGAGCATTTTGAGGTGGCAACGGTGCTGTTTTGCCGAATAAATAATCACTTTCAATGATACCGTACTCATCACAGCGTACTGCCAGCACGCATTCCAAAATGGGAATTTTTAACTGCCATCGCGGCTTAGCATTATGGGAAACGGCTGTCATATCAATTGGAGGTACCGGCAATCAACCTCGACCAATTATGGTCGGCACTATCAATGTAGGCATTGATTTTCCACTCCCAACGCTTTCGGGTGGGAGGTTGTAGTTGAAATACAATTTGCCATTGTGCACCGTCCACTCTTCCGGATCGCAAAACGCCAGCGCGTTTTGCGCAGCGGCATAAGCACAATAACCACCATAATAAGGCACATAGTTAGCAGGCGCGGTAATAAACATATCACGATTTTTACTACTAGGAAAATGCCATGTTATATTGCCATAATCAGCCGAAAATTCGGTTAGCCCGCGCACTGCTTGCTTGTCGGTAAAATACGCCACCACATCATAACTGTCAGCGCCCAAATCGCTGGGATAAGGGTACCATAGATAATCATCAGCACGAGCAGTAAGTGCTAACAAACAAGTTATTAATACAATCGTCGCTGTTTTCATCATTAAATATTATTACTTTGCACTCTAACACAGCTTTTACTTATTGACAGCATAACTGGTTAATTTATGTGACCATGTCTCAATTACCTTCTGCCCACCACTTCGTTGGTCAATTACCACCGTAATCTCACTACCTATTTGTTACCGATTATTAAGTTATATCATGGGACGACAGTAGCAAAAAAATAATCCCAATGCTCATGTCAGCAACTCTCCACCAACCTAATTTTTATCTGATTACTAACGCGCTAGCTTGTTGAAAAATGATGTGCACATGCTCAATGCCAGCCAGTAAAGCACTAGCCCTGACGGCATAGAATAAATAAGCATAAAAATTACCACGGCAATAAACATAAATTTTCTTTGCGCTGCCAAGTTATCCGCATAAAAAAAATAAGCGTCGGCAACACTCCATAGCAATACCATAAACGGCAATAGGTTGACCGCAATATCTCCCATAGACAAAAAATCATCCGGCAACGACAAGTCAGCAATCATGCCAAAGCTTTTTCCCTGCAACGTATCACCGTCAATAAACAACAAAACAGCACTTATCAAAAATGGCAACTGGAACAAAAATGAGGCCCCCGACAATATGTTATATGCAGGATGAAACCCGTGGTGCAAATAAATGGCATCGGTTGCCTCAAAAAATTTCTCGCCTTTTAGTGTGCTATCTAATGCGCTAATGTCTTCTCGTGCCCGCCTATTTTTTTCGGCAATACGTACCTCCAACCGCCGACCGTATTGCTGAATTGGCCGAGAAATTATGGCAAACGTTGCTGCCAAAAGTAACACTCCCACACCAACAGAGCCAGAAAAATCGGCATACATCGCAAATATTTTTTCCATCAAAAAAGTAATCGGCCACAATGGCACACGCAAAATATCCATTGCGCTTATTTGCGAAATTCAAGATAATATAATTGTCTGCTTCCTCCTTTGACTACCAACGACTCTCTGATGGTAAAGCGTTTTTTTAATTCCGCCTCAAAAGCTGCAAGATTATAATCATCGTATTGCTCTTTCTTGTTTAATAGCAATTTTTTTGTCATTTCATCATCGCGTCCAACAAATTCGACAATGGCATCAGCACCTAAGTTATGCAGCCAGTCCAAAAACAGCGGCATTGGTATATTGGCGGCAATACGCAAGTGATGCACCAAAGCCAAACATAAAACTAGTTGTGGCTTTTGCCGCGCATCAAACGCTGCCCGCTCTTTACCCGCCCATCCCTGATTGGGAGACATATTGGCCAAATTCATTACCAATGGCAAAATGTTGCCATTGGTGGTTTCTTTTTCTTTGACGTACATTCGCTCCACCGCTTCAATGTCGCTATCCACCGCCACTACAGTTTGAGCGTGCAGCGCGCACAATCTTGAAAAGTCTCCTGTGTTAGCCCCCAAATCCCATACTATCTGCCGCTGCTGCGTCGCTGCGTGGCGCGCTACAAACTCTCGCTTTGCCTGAATATCAGCATCTGCGTACGAATGCGTTTGCGCGTAATGTGACCAAGCACTATGCTGCTGCCCCGGTCGGAGTTTGCGTACTGTGTTGCGTACACCCTGCACCAACCCAAAAATCATTGCTTCCGACTGCGGTTTGACTTCCCGTTTTTGCGCCGGCGCCCGATCACGCTCGCGTTTGAGTATGGAGTTTTCTACAGAAGCTGGCAGATGCACGTGCGCCATCACACCGGATTTAAAGCGTCGCCAGCCACCAAAATACTTTGCCGCCGTCGACGGCGAAATACCATCTAAATCGGCGCGCAACGAACCATTGAAATCTATATTTAAATGCGCTTTGAGCATCAGTGGATACAAAAAAAGCATACAAAATTGCCGGTATGCCAGCCACGGCTCTCCTGCTACCGCCGGCACGATAGACGGCACATCAATAAATATCGGCTTAGCTCCTTGCCACTGGATATTGTAAGGCGTCGCGTCTTTGATGGTCCAACTGTTTTGCATCGCCGTTTCCAGCAATTCCAGCTGTAATAGTGCCGCATCTTGCAACATAAAAAATGCCCACTCATACGGATAGGAAACAAAGGGCACCGGCGCATGCTCCACCACTTCCGCCCAACCATCAGCGCGCACGGCAGCAGTATCGGCATCATCAACAGCATGAATTGTTTTTACTATTTTCCCAGCCGACACCCATTCCTGAAAAAATGGTTGCGTTATCAATTTAGCGCAGTGCGCGGCGGCAGTTTTGTCTAACCCGCGCAAAATACGTCCTTCTGCAGTTTGATATATCCGGTTAACTGGATCTCGGAATGAACCAGTATTTGCTATGGGTTTTGACGTCACGATGCCGCGCTTACCTTTGCGGGAAACATCTTATACCTTACAGTAAGTAATAAATTTATTTTACGTGCTGTCATATTTGTTGAAATTGGAACAATCTCATTATAAAAAAACAACGCTAAGTTTAAGTTTTACCTAGCAAAACGCTATTGTCACTTGGACGTCACATTTGCTTGTAATTTGGGCCACCACCGCCTTCCGGCGTTGTCCATTGAATATTTTGTGTCGGATCTTTAATATCGCAAGTTTTACAATGCACACAATTTTGCGCATTAATTACCAACTTTTTTTCGCCTGCTTCATCGTCCACATATTCGTACACGCCTGCAGGACAATAGTGTGCCTCAGGACCGGCGTATTGTTTCCAATTAACCTCCACCGCCCGTACCGGCTCGCGCAAGCGCAAATGCGCTGGTTGATCGGCTTCGTGATTCACACCAGAATACGCTAGATTGTCTAGCCGCGAAAAACTGAGCACCCCATCCGGCTTAGGATAATCAATCGGCTTGTGTTTTGCAGTCGTTTCTAATTGTGTATGGTCTGGTTTGTGTTTGAAAGTCCACGGTGCCCGCCCGCGCAAAACATAAGTGTCTAAAGCGGCGTTAGCCAAGCCTAAATATAAACCGCGACTAAATCCCGGGCGGATATTGCGAGCACGGCGCAATTCTTCACCAATCCAACTGTTACGCACAGCGGTATCATAGTCGGTTATATCAGTAGCGACGTTGTCGCTTACCAGTGCGTCCATTGTTGCCTGTGCCGCCAGCATACCGCTTTTCATTGCCGTGTGCGCGCCTTTAATTTTGGGAACGTTTAACAATCCGGCGGCACAACCGACGATAAGCGCACCAGGCATAGACAGTTTAGGCAGACTTTGCCAGCCTCCTTCATTGAGTGCTCGTGCCCCGTAAGCAATGCGCCGACCATCACGTAGCAACGAAGCAATTGCCTGATGATGCTTAAAACGTTGAAATTCTTCATATGGAGATAGGTAAGGATTGCGATAATCCAACCCGACAACAAACCCTAGTGCAATTTTGTTCGCTTCCAAATGATAAACAAAAGAACCACCATAAGTGTTGGTGGAAAGTGGCCAGCCGATGGAATGCAATACTCGCCCCGGCTCTGCAGCAGACGTTTCCCACAATTCTTTAATGCCGATAGCGTAAGTTTGCGGACAGCAACCATCGGTTAAATTATATTTTTTCATCACCAATTGCGTGAGCGAACCGCGACAACCTTCAGCAAAAATCGTACGGCGAGCGCGCAACTCTACACCAGGCTGATAGTTTGAACCTTTATCGCCATTTTTGAGTACGCCCATGTCACCGGTAACAACGCCGACTACCGTATTATTATCATCGTACAACACTTCCGCCGCAGCAAAGCCGGGAAAAATATCCACCCCCAATGTTTCAGCTTGCGCGCCCAGCCACGACACGACACGACCCAAACTGACAATATAATTTCCTTTATTACACATTTGCGGTGGTGGTGGTAATTTGAATTTCTTGTTTTCAGTAAGAAAACAAAATTCATCGTGCGTTACTGCTGTTTGCACTGGCGCACCTTTGTCGCGCCAGTCGGGTATGAGTTCATCCAGAGCCCGCGTTTCTAAAACGGCACCAGCAAGAGTGTGGGCACCTACTTCGGCTCCTTTTTCTACGACACAAACACTGATATCCTGACCAGCCTTTTCGGCGCATTGTCGCAAATGAATAGCGGCAGCAAGCCCCGCCGGACCGGCACCGACAATAAGCACGTCAAACTCAAGCGTTTCGCGGACGGTCACTCTTCCAATGCCGCTTGCAGTTGCGGGATAATTTCAAATAAATCCCCCACCAATCCGTAATCCGCAATTTCAAAAATAGGCGCGTCCGCATCTTTGTTAATTGCAACAATACATTTGGAATCGCGAATACCCGCCAAGTGCTGAATGGCTCCAGAAATACCAACGGCCATGTATAAATCGGGCGCGACAATTTTTCCAGTCTGCCCCACCTGGAAATCATTGGGTGCGTAACCTTCGTCCACCGCGGCACGTGATGCGCCAATACCAGCGCCAAGTTTGTCGGCCAATGCCTCTAATAATTTAAAATTATCAGCACTGCCCACACCGCGCCCACCCGAAATGATGATTTGTGCAGCGGTCAATTCGGGACGCTCCAACGCCGATACTCGCTCACCAATAAATTCCGTCAACCCGGAGTCACCGCCACTGGTAATCGCTGTCACCTTACAAGGCGTATCGGCATCTCCTGTTACCGGTTCAAATGCTGTTGTGCGGATGGATAAAAATTTCACCGCATCTAAACTTTGCACCGTCGTAAACGCATTTCCTGCGTAAATCGGACGTACAAAAGTATCAGCAGCTTCAATCCCAATTATTTCGCTAATCATTTGACTATCCGCTAATGCTGCAGCACGCGGTAACCACATGCGCGCCAGCGAGCCAGCCGCCATAATCACATGCGTTATTTCACCCACTTGTTCGGCAATTAGCGGAGCACAATTTTCGGCTAACCCGTTTTTATAAGCAATGTTTTCGGCCACACGTACAGCGGCTAACCCCGGAGCGTGACTGACAATATCGGCTACGGCACGGCAATTTTCGCCAATCACCAAAGCTTCAATTTGCCCGCCTAATTGACCGGCCGCGGCTAACGCGTAGCGAAAATTTTCTCGCGGCGCCTGATTATCATGTTCAACAACAATTAATACGCTCATGACAACACCTTCGCTTCCTCGCGCAACACGCGAACCAATTCTTGAGCATCGGCCACTTTGCGCCCAGAAGGACGCGGTGGTGGCTCACTAACACGCAGTACTTTTAAGCGCGGCGATAAATCCACACCCAGATCTGCCGCGGTCAGTTCCTCCATCGGCTTACGCCGCGCTTTCATAATGTTAGGCAACGTTGCATAGCGTGGTTGATTTAACCGCAAATCGGCGGTCAATACGCAAGGAAGCTTAATACGCACGTTAACAATACCGTTATCCACTTCCGAATCCGCCGATACTGTACCGTCTTCCAGCGTAGCAGCAGATAAAAATAGTCCCTGCCCCCATCCTAATAATGCGGCAACCATTTGGCCAGTTTGGTTGAAATCTCCATCCGCCGCCTGTTTACCCATCCATATTACTTCCGGTTTTTCGCGACGCGCGACGGCAGCGATGAGTTTGGCTGCTATCAGCGGCACCGGTAGCATTTCCGTATTGACTAAAATAGCGCGGTCAGCACCCATTGCCAGTGCCATACGCAAAGTTTCCGCCGTATCTGCACCGCCGGCTGACATTGCCACCACTTCCGTTACCACACCATTATCTTTCCAGCGTAGGGCCTCTTCCAATGCGTTTTCACAAAATGGATTCATCGCCATTTTGACGTCATTTTTTTCTACATCCAATCCATCAGCACGCACCCTGACTTTGACATAGGGATCAATCACCCGCTTGACTGTAACCAGTGCTTTCATATTGTTCTCCTATCCTCAAAAATATGCTTTTGATAATTTATTAATATGCAATTAAAACAAATTTTTTACGATAATCATTCAAAAAAGCACATTCTTTGCGTATAGTATATAAAAATTCATTAACTAACTAGTTAGTTTTTATAGTTTTGTATATAATTGAGTTAGTAAATTGGAGAGTGCCTTGATGTTAAAAGAAAAAACGAATGTAGTCGGAAACCCTGTTGGCAAAGCCGACCGCATGCGTGATCGCCTTATTGATGCCGCAATTGAATCCGTCTACAGAAACGGCTTTTCCGATACAACGGTAGCAAAAATCAGTGAAATAGCCGATGTTTCCACTGCTACCGTGCATCATCATTTCACTCACAAAGAAGATTTACTGGAACAAGCGATGTCAGTGTTGCTGGAACAAATGCGCCACAAAGTGGTGAATGGCTGTACACAGGCTGAAGGCCCTCGCGGCAAACTGTGGGCGGTTATTCAAGCCGTACTCGGCGAAGAACAAAGCAATGACCGCGCTGCCAATGTATGGCTGGCGTTTTGGGTTGCGGCAGAGCATTTTGAATCACTGCGCCGAGTACGCAACATTTACACCCGCCGTTTGTACAGCAATGTCCGCGGTTATTTACGCCAGATACTTCTGGAAATCGGCGCGCCCAATCCGTTTGAACGGACGGAATACGGCACTTTAATGATTATTTCCGTACTGCACGGCTCGTGGCTCAGTTTTGCCTTAAAAGAAGAAGCTGCACAAGATTTGGAACGTTGCCGCTTGATGGTTTGGGAATGCTTGGAAATGTTGCTCTCGCGTGCTCGTGAAAATCTGGTAGGAGATCGCGGTATGGTAGCTACTTCATCGCGCTTGCTAAATGGCGTGAGTTTGGAGATGCTTAGTGCCGACATTGACCAAGCCCAAAATTGGCATGGTACCTTGAATGATGATTCACGGATGTTTGTGCCACATTTTCGCAATCTTAATATGGAAGAAAGCACCCGTACAGCCGGCAAAATTATTGACCAAGGCATGACTCCCGTGGCGCATGTAGCGGCGCGTAATATCGCCGATGAAAACGAATTAGAGCGCATTGTTGCTGGATTTACCGGTGTTGGAGTACACGAATTTTTGTTACTTGGCGGCGGCGAGGCAACACCGGCGGGGAAATTCGAAAATTCCATGCAGTTGTTACAGACCGGTATTTTTCAACACTACAACGCTCGCAAAGTCGGGTTTGCCGGTCATCCTGAAGAACACCCAGCACAGCCGCGAGATATTATGCGCCAGGCGTTGTTAGACAAACTTCGTTATGCCTCTGCACACGACATGGAAGCTTTTATTGTCACTCAATTTTGCTTTGCCGTCACTCCTTATTTTGATTTTTTGGACTGGCTCAAAAGCGAAAAAATATCCGTGCCGGTGCGTTTAGGTATTGCTGGGCGGGTCGGTGCCAAAAAACTATTTAAATATGCTGCATTTTGTGGAATTGGTCGTTCAGTCGGCTTTTTTCGCCGACAATTTGGCAAAACGTTGGGACTAGTTAATTTCTCCCCCGAAGGCATTATTGCCGAATTAGCAGGACGCGTAGCAGTGCGTCAATACGATTTTCCCATCAGTCTCCATTTCTATCCATTTGGAGCTGTTCGAGAAACCTTGGCGGTCATCTCAGAGGCGCAAATCAACGGCGTCGCTGAGGTGGCTTAATTTTAATAAAACTTTATTCTTATTGAGAGAGAGAAAAACATGTCCATTAAAAAACTATCAGAAGCCGAAGCCACTTGGCCGGCCGATCAATCCTTACTGAAAACGCGCCGCGTACCTATTCAATTGCGGCAAAGTGGTGATTCCCATGCCACCCCGGGGCTAGAAGGCATTAGTGCCGAAGGCTCAAGAATGCTGATTGATCAGCGCATTCGCAAGGGCCCCTACTGGCATCTGTCGCAGGAAGCTGGTTGCTGGTGCCATTCGGTGTACAACCGGATTTATCATCCTCGCGCCTATATCAAACCCGAAGACGGTGGCTTGATGGAAGAATACAAATATCTTACCGAGCATGTAACCATGTGGAACGTTGCAGTAGAACGCCAAATTCAAGTCAAAGGTCCAGATGCTGAAAAATTCGTAGATATGGTTATCACCCGCAAAGCTTCGTCATGTGCGGTAATGAAAGCACGCTATGTGATTCTATGCAATCAATACGGCGGTGTACTCAACGATCCCGTCATGCTACGTCTTGCCGAAGATGAATTTTGGTTTTCATTGTCAGACTCAGATTTGGAATTTTGGTTGCAAGGCGTAAACGCCTTTGGTCAATACGACGTAGAAATTCACGAAATTGACGTGGCACCAGTGCAAATTCAAGGCCCCAAGTCAACGCCGCTCATGCGCAAAATTTTTGGTGCCGCCATTGATGACGTAGCCTACTATGGTCTTATGCGCGGGGAAATAGGTGGTTGCGAAGTTATTATTTCTCGTTCTGGATTTTCCGCCGAGGCAGGTTATGAAATTTACCTGTACGATGCCACAAAAAATGCCGAAAAAATGTGGAATTCTGTATTGGAAGCGGGCAAAGAATTTAACCTCAAAGTTATCGCTCCCGGTCATCATCGCCGCATTGAAGCTGGTATCCTTTCTTGGGGACAAGATATGGACCAAGAAATAAACCCATTTGAAATTGGCCTTGACTGGCAGGTAGATTTTGGCAAGGATAACTTTATCGGTAAAGCCGCATTACAAAAAATCAAAGATGCCGGTGTGACCCACAAACTATGTGGTGTGCGCATGGGCGGCAAAGACATTACTTGGTATCCGTCTGATTTTTATCATGTCTTTGATTCTGATGGCAAAAAATTGGTAGGTTATATCACGTCAGCGTGGTATTCACCAGCACAAAAGTCCAACATCGGCTTTGCCTTTTTACCGGTGAAATACACACAATTAGGAACAAACCTGAATGTGTCGTTGCCTGAAATTTACAATCCCGATAATAAACCTGTGGAAGCTGAAGTAGTTTCAACTCCATTCAAAAAGCCTTATGACCCAGGTACCGGATTGGCAGAAACCGGAAAAAAATTGTAATCATTTCCTCTCAAGCAGGTCGGCTAAATAGCCGACCTGCTTTTTTTGTGCCTCTGTTACCTGAGTAAAACATAAAACAGTACCAGCTATATAGTAATAAAAATAATTTAGCACTCGGAAAATATTGTTATAGAAACACAACACATAAGATACGATAAAAGCTGAACATTTATTTCGTTGTATCAAGTTAATTTAACTATGCTAGGGTTATTTTTTTATCCTTACTTATTCAGACATTAATAATTATTTTTTACAGTTATCGTCACCAGGCTCAGTTCGCCGATTAGCGATTAATAAACCGAACATCACCAAACTGGCACCGACAAAAAAGGCAGTTCCGATATTCTCGTTCAGCAACATCACACCCAAAATCACCGCCACCAGCGGAATAATAAATGCTGTTTGTGTCGTGTTAACCGCACCGATTGTTCGTATTAGATAAAAATACAATAAAAACGCACAATACGTACTGAACATTGCCATACTCGCCACGGCCAACAAAGCACCAGCTGGCGGTAGCGGCATTTGCCACGGAGCTTCCCACAAACACAATGGCAACAACAACAATGTCGCCCAAATCAATTGGCCACAAGCGTTTTCCATAGGCGCAAAATCAGCAGTATAACGGCGGGCAAAAATCGCTACTACCCCATAAGAAGCTGATGCTGCCAGCCCCGCCATACTCCCCCAAAAAAAGGCATCATCAGTTTCCAGTCCCGGTTGAAAAAGAACCGTAATTCCAACGACACCGATAAACAATCCTACCAATCGCCGCCAGCGCATGGTTTCTTCACCGACCATACACGCCATTACCAGCGTAAACAAGGGTGTGGTGGAATTGAGCACTCCTGCCAAAGAACTGTCTATGTATTGTTGTCCCCAAGAAAATCCTGCAAAAGGAAAAGCACTACCAAAAAAAGCGAGGACAATATACTTGCGCCTTCGTTGCCAAATCACGCCCAACCACATGCCACGAACTCGCAAAGTTATACACAATAGTACTGCCGCTGTACCAATGCGAAAAAAAACGATAGTAAATGGAGCAAGTGCCTTAAGTGCAATTTCCGCCATCAAGAAAGAACTACCCCACAACACAGCGAGCAATGTTACCAACGCCCAATGACGCGCATTCATTAATAAAATCAAAAACCGTTTAGTACAAATTAACCCAAGCTGATTTCATTTGCGTATATTCCAACAAGCTTTCAAAACACTTGTCACGGGTGTTTCCTGATTGTTTATAGCCGCCAAAAGGTTGTGTCATATCATCTTCAAAATAAGTATTCACCCACACCACACCGGCTTCAATCTCGCGTACGGCACGGTGAGCGCGACCAATGTCGCGAGTCCAAACAGATGCAGCCAACCCATAAATAGTGTCATTAGCCAGCTGAATGGCGTCATCAATACCATCAAATGGTAATACCGCAGCAACCGGTCCAAACACTTCCTCACGCGCCAGTGCTGAATCGCGCTTAACTCTAGTAATAAGAGTTGGTTCAACAAAAGCTCCATCAGCAAGATTTTTTGGCACTCCGCCGCCAACAACAACGTGAGCGCCAACATCGGCGCTATCTTTAATGCAGCCCAACACTCGTTTTTGATCGGCATGAGTGACTAGTGGCCCAAGCGGCGTTTCCCATGCCAGCGGGTTCCCCGGTGCAAACTGCCCCACCAACGAAGCAAGTTTTTCTACAAATTCATCATGCCGGCAACGATCAATGAGTAGCCGTGAACCGGCATTACACACCTGTCCTGAATTAGAAAAAATACCTTCTGCCGCTGCCGCTACTGCAGCATCCATGTCGGGCATATCATCCAAAAAAACCTGCGGCGACTTGCCGCCACATTCTAAGCCCACGCGCTTCATATTGGATTCACCCGCGTAGATGAGCATTTTCTTTCCTACCGCCGTAGAACCGGTAAAACTGATTTTAGCCACATTCGGGTGGCGTGCCAGTGCCTGCCCAGCCACTTCGCCAATACCATTGACCACATTAAAAACTCCTGCCGGTCCACCAGCCTCTACAAACAGCCGCGCCAACAACAAGCACGATAACGGCGCTTGTTCCGCTGGTTTTAATACTACCGTGTTGCCTGCCGCCAGTGCTGGCGCAAATTTCCACGCCGCCATCAACGCCGGATAATTCCACGGAGAAATAGCACCAACAACTCCCAGCGGCTCGCGCAATACATAATGCAGAACGTCATGCTTAGTAGCCGTAACTTTACCTTCCACTTTGTCAATGCATTCGGCAAAAAATCGGATAGTTTTAACCACTTCGGGAATATCACCGTCATAGGCACTACATATAGGCTTACCCATACAAAGTGTTTCTAGTAATGCAAGCGTTTCGGCATTTTGTTTAATCAAATCGGCAAAACGCCACATAATGGCAGCCCGCTTGCGAGGAGCAAGGCAACGCCAAACACCGTCTTTGTGTGCGGTGGTAGCGGCGGCGACGGCGAGATCAATATCTTTTTGGTTACCGGCGACGGCTTCTATCAGCGTTTCGCCAGTCGCTGGATTGACAACGGCACAACGCCCGCCGTCAACGGCATCAAGGTAAGCACCATTAATAAACAATCGTGCTTCAATGTTTAGCGTCGCTGCCGCTTCCTGCCAATCATGTTGTTCGGGGATAATCATGCCGCTATTGTATCTTTACGCAGGTAAAAAACGACAGTTTTATAAAAGATTGACTGTTCTGTTTTTGTCGGCAGAGTTAATCATCCCGCAGCGCATTCGGCGCCAATATCTTACGGGCTCCGGTATTGTCCGGGGCGGAAATAAGACCCGCTTTTTCCATATCTTCTATTATGCGGGCGGCACGGTTATAACCAATACGCAGTTTGCGCTGAACCAGCGAAATAGAAGGACGTTTGTGACAGAGTACGGCCTCCACCGCCTGATCGTACAAATCATCGGACTCGCCACCGTTACCGACACTATCGCCACCGCCATAACTCATCGCCGGGTTATCAGTAAGCGGTACATTAAAGTCCACAGCGTAATTACTTTTTCCTTGTTTGCGCAAATGACTCGCCACGCGCACTACTTCGTTATCCGAAACATAAGCACCGTGGACTCGCATCGGCAACGGCGCACCCGCCGGCAAATACAGCATATCACCCATACCAAGCAGCACTTCAGCACCCATTTGATCAATGATGGTACGTGAATCCACTTTCGAAGCCACTTGAAAAGCGATACGACAAGGGACATTAGCTTTGATAACGCCAGTGATAACATCAACCGAAGGCCGTTGCGTAGCGAGAATCAGATGAATGCCAGCAGCGCGCGCTTTTTGCGCCAAACGGCTGATGGTAATTTCTACTTTTTTGCCAATTGTCATCATCAAATCCGCTAGTTCATCAATGACAATAACAATGTACGGAAATGGCGTTACGTTTTCACCTTCTTCATTTTTAACTTCGCCAGCACGAACTTTAGCGTTGTAGCCGACAATATTGCGAGCGCCAACGGTAGACATTTGACGATAACGGTTTTCCATTTCCTGTACTGCCCAGTTCAGTGCTGCCGGCGCTAAATTCACATCCGTCACCACCGGCGCCAGTAGATGCGGAATATCGTGATAAACCGCCAATTCCAGCATTTTAGGATCAATCAGCAACAACCTCAGATTATCTGGCGACGAAGAATACAGCAAGCTTAGTAGCATGGCGTTAATACACACTGATTTTCCGGCGCCTGTGGCGCCCGCCACCAACAAGTGCGGCATCTTTGCCAAATCAGAAATTAACGGCTTACCGGCAGCGTCTTTTCCCAGTGCCAGTGGTAAGGTGTTTGTGGAATAAGAAGAAGTGTGAATGACGTCAGCGAAATACACCGTCATGCGATCTTTGTTAGGGATTTCCAATCCCATACAGCTACTGCCGGGAATGGTTTCTAATACACGCACACCGACTACGGACAAGGCACGGGCGAGGTCTCGCACCAAAGAAACAATTTGCGCACCTTTGACACCGGTGTCAGGCAGAATATCATAGCGGGTAATAACCGGTCCGGGATGTGAAGCAAGAACTTTTGCCCGCACGCCAAAATTTTCCAGCGTCTGTTCAATGAGTGTGGCATTATGCTCCAGCACTTCCTGGGAAACGCCACTATCAGTATCAATTACTGGATCCAGTAATGATTCTGGCGGCAAAAGCTCCGAAGAAGATTCTTTTAACAACAACGGTTCCGGCAATTTTTGTGGCGGCGGCGCCTTGGGTTTATTTTTTAATTTCCGACGGCGCGTGATGGCGGTGAAGTGCTGCTCCGGATTTGATAACGTCGTACTGGACGATGGTTTTACTTTTTGTTGTATGCGATGGTCATTAATTTTTTTTACTGCACGGATAAAAAACAGAAGACCCTTTTCTAATCCTGCGCCGATGGATTCAAAAAACACAAACCACGACATGCCCACAGCCAAACTCCAGCTGATAATCCAAAAACACAGTAACAACATGATGGTGCCGGTTTCTCCAAAAGCATACCGCATGCTGTTTACCACCAGCCCACCTAATCCGCCGCCGGCACCGGAAGGCAAAAATTCTGCATAACGCACAAAGCGAATATTTTCTAATGCCGCTGACGAAATAATAAACAATATGATTCCCAGCAAGCACCAATGCCATGCCAGACGGCTTTCTATCAACGGCGGATGCAACGCCGCATACAAAGCAGCAAACGCAATAGCACACAATAAATAAGCTGAATTGCCGAGCACCGACAACGCAATATCGGCGGTATAAGCACCGACAAGCCCTCCCCAGTTGAGAATAGTATCGCTATCACCACCGCTCGCCGACCACGCAGGATCATCGGGTGAATAGGAAAACAGCGTGACAAATAGCAACCCAATGCCAAAACAGCCGGCAATCAGGATAATTTCACGAACAGCGCGGCTAGGCATATCGCCACACCGCACCGCAATAACAAAGACTATTGGTAATCGCGCAATGCCTCTCGCGTTTTGTCAAAAATCTCGTCTAAGTGGCTTTTTTCAGCGATAAGCGGTGGCGAAAATGCCAAGGTATCACCAGTTACGCGCATCATAATGTCTTTTTCATGAAAGCACCGTTCAAAGATATTAAATGCTCGATCACCCACTTTACCCGGAATGCTTTCTAATTCCACTGCACCCATAAAGCCAATATTGCGAATGTCTTTAACATTTGGACAATCACGCAACGAATGAATAGCTTCTTCAAAATACGCACTAAGCCCCTCGCTATCAATGCGCTCCATCAGACCTTCTTCTTCGTACAAATTTAAAGCACCACGACCGGCTGCAACAGAAAGCGGGTGACCGGAATAGGTATAGCCATGGAAAAAATCAATCTCCTTTTCTTGAGCGGCATCTATAAAAGTCTGGCGAATATCATCACGCACCAACACGCCACCCAAAGGCGCACAACCGCTAGTAACACCTTTGGCAAAGGTAATCATATCTGGAGTAACACCAAAATATTCTGCTGCTGTCTTTTTGCCCAACCGCCCAAAGGCAGTAATTACTTCGTCATAAATAAGCAAAATATCGTTGGCACTACAAATTTCGCGCAATCGTTTTAAGTATCCTTGAGGCGGCGGTAGCACGCCGGCAGAGCCGGATACCGGTTCTACTATCACCGCAGCGATAGTAGAAGCATCGTGTAGAGCGATAATTTGTTGTAAAGCATCGGCGTAGGATTCGCCGCCATGTTCGGGGATACCGCGAGAAAAGCCATTTTTTTGTGGATTATGAGTGTGCGGTAGATGATCAACTCTGAGCATTTGATTACCAAACCACAGACGATTTTTTACAATACCGCCCACCGACATTCCGCCAAAGCCCACGCCATGATAGCCGCGCTCACGACCTACTAATAATTGTTTGCCGCCGTTACCGCGAATTTTGTGATAGGCCAAGGCCATTTTGAGCGCACTGTCATCGGCTTCCGAGCCAGAATTAGTCAAGAAAACGCTGTTGAGTTCGTCGGGAAAGTATGTCGCCAATCGTTCGCTAAATTCAAAAACACTCGGGTGTCCCAAGTGGAAAGTTGGGGCAAAATCTAACACGGCCGCCTGTTCTTGAATAGCACGCACAATGGGCTCACGGCAATGTCCTCCATTGCTACACCACAAGCCAGAAGTTGCATCCAGCAGCTTCCGTCCGTCCATGTCATAACAGTGCATGTCTTTTGCCGAAGCGAGTAATCGTGGCTTTGATTTAAAATTTTTATTAGATGAATAAGGCATCCAAAAAGCATCCATAGTGGGTTGTATCGTCATTGATAATTCCTTTCTCAACAGATTATAAAATTGCCATAAAATGGCGGTTAGCTATTTCTTTCCGCGCTTGCGCGTCCAGCCAGCTTTGCAAAATCACACTAGCCGCCGCACTATCGGTATCGGCATGATGCGCAACAATTTGGGTTGTCAAACGCTCATCGGCAAATGCGACCGGCAGATTAACTTGTTCTTGCAAACGACGGGCAAAATCGCGGCAATAGGTAGTCATACTGTGTTCTGTGTCATCCATATGTCGGGGCAGACCGACAATAATTTGTTGTGGTTGCCATTGCCGAATAAGTTCGCCGATAGCAGTAAGCTGACTGCTGCGCCCACCGCGCACGGTAGTAAGAGGACGGGCGGAGGCAGTCAAGGTGTTGCCGACGGCAATACCCGACTTCTTACGTCCCACATCAATGGCCAGCAACACCAAAGGTCTGTCTCATTAAGCGTTACCTATGTCGCTAGAATAACTGGTGATGTCAAATCCCAAGCGGCGCGCCGCTTCGTGCAAGCGTTGTGGTGGCGGCATGTCAAAAATAATATCGGGGCTGGCTTCTACTGCCAGCCAGGCGTTGTCACTAATTTCACTTTCCAACTGACCTTTGGACCAACCGGCATAACCAAAGGCAAAAAGCATTTTTTGCGGCGCTCGATTTTCGCTAATGGCAGCTAAAATATCCTTGGACATGGTAACGCCGATTTTGTCGTCTACTTTGATAGTAACGTCGTACTCTTCTGGTGGACTGTGCAAAATAAACACTTGTTCGGGCTTGACTGGCCCGCCTTTGAGCACCGGCGTTTTTCCGCCAACACCACCAATTTCAAGTGAACTAAGTAGCTCCGTTACCGACGTATCACTGGGTTTGTTGACAACCAAACCAAAAGCGCCATCATCATCGTGACGGCAAACATAAATCACCGATTGCTCAAAAACGGAACGATCCAAATTGCTTGTGGCAATAAGGAAGTGATTAGTCATATTTAGAAATTCTTTAGCGGGTTTCATTGCTCCCATTGTAGCAAAAAGCGCGAAAAAACTAGGGAGAAATAGCCGAAAAATTCGAGTTAGTCCGTGATACTGAAATGACCGTCAATATTGCCGTAATGCGAATCGTTTCTTACTACCATCCGCCGAAACTTCTTTTTCGGCTTTTATTGCTTTTGCTAGTCTCCGTCTCCTTCAGTTTTATAGAATAATTAGTAAAGAACACATCATTTTAATAACAGCTTATCCTGTAATTTTCAATGCCCGCCACCAATATTTGAGCCCCTTTACGAAGCTGATTTACGAGAGTTTTTACCTTTTGGCACAATCGTATTTTGTTATCTTATAATAATGAAAATTATAAATTTCGCTAGAAATTAGACTTGACGCCACCTCAAGAGGCTGAGCTTAGTGTGTCCGATTCTTAGATATAAATAAAATCTAGCGTCCCCAATTTTTTATATTGAAAAAGAAAAAACATGAGCGATACAAATTATTTTTTGGGCTTTATTGATGGACAGCGGACATGAATATTCCATCAACCATGCGCGCCGTCGTCCTTACCGGTCACGGCGGTTTAGATAAATTATCTTATCGGGAAGACTGGCCAACTCCCACACCGCAAGCCGGCGAAGCGTTAATTAAAGTTGCCGCTTGCGGGCTTAACAATACCGACATTAACACTCGGACGGCGTGGTATTCCAAAGCGGTAAATAGCGGCACGACGAATGACGGTATCAAAACAGAGTCTGCCGACACTGCCGAACAAGATGCCAGCTGGGGAGGCAACGCCATCACTTTCCCACGCATCCAGGGAGCGGATCCAGTTGGTACGGTAGTCGCACTAGGCAACGGAGCACCAAAATCGTTGTTGGGGCAGCGGGTGATGATAGAAACTTGGCTGTGTTCGGATAATGCAGGTACTTCCAGCATCGGCTACTTTGGTTCGGAATGTGATGGTGGCTATGCCGATTACACGGTTGCACCAGTGCGCAATATTCATCCCATCGACTGCCCGTTGAGCGATGCAGAATTAGCCACTTTTGCTACTTCTTATGTGACTGCCGAAAACATGCTCACTCGTGCCGGAGTAAAGACCGGCGATGCGGTGTTAATTACCGGTGCTTCTGGCGGCGTAGGTTCGGCGTTAATACAACTTACCGCCCGCCGCGGTGCTATACCAGTAGGTATGGCAACAGAAAACAAACATGCGGCACTAGCACCACTGGGATGTCCGTTGCTGCCGCGCGAACCAGAAAATTTAAAGGTGGCACTACAACAAGCCATCGGACGCGCCGATGTCGATGTGATTGCCGATGTAGTAGGCGGTGACTCATGGCGACAATGGATTAATGTTTTACACCGTAGCGGACGCTATGTAGTATCTGGCGCTATTGCCGGTCCGATGGTGGAGTTAGACTTGCGCACACTATATTTGCAGGACTTAATTTTTTACGGTGCCACCGTTGCTCCACCACTCATATTTTCTAATTTAGTAAACTACATCACTCGCGGTGAGATCAAACCGCTACTGGCAAAAACTTTTCCGCTACGAGAGCTGACACAAGCACAAGAGATGTTTGTCGCAAAAAAACACATCGGCAATATTGTAGTGACCATGGCGTAAATCGTATTTGGGGGTGTTTATAAATCACCCACTTGAGTGCTGAACTCTGAGAGCAAAACCACCGACGCGATGCTTAATAAATCGCTAAAAATACCGAAAATTGGGTGTTGGAAAAGACAACTTATTTCATATCCTTAGGTTACAACAGCTCTGCCAAGTGTAAGTACAACTGATTTTCCAATTTTTGAATGTTTTTTTATGGTATTATTTATGGTTCCGCGTTTTGTGACCGGTTAATATTAAAACAATCTAATCTTGAAGGAATCACTACCATGACAACGAAAAGAGACTTAGTCACCCGCTTAGATGATGGCGGCGTGTTATGTGCTGAAGGCTTTTTATTTGAAATAGAGCGGCGCGGCTATATGGCATCTGGTGCTTTTGTTCCCGAAGTAGCACTGGAAAACCCCCATGCTCTGCGTACGCTACACAAAGACTTTCAACATGCTGGCAGCGATGTTGTACAAGCTTTTACATACAATGGCCACCGCGAAAAAATGCGGGTTTTAGGCAAAGAAGAGCTATTGGAGCCACTCAACAAGGCAGCGTTACAAATTGCTACCGACGTGGCAAATGACGTCCCCGAAGGCATCGAACCCAATCTCGTCGCCGGAAATATCTCCAATACTAACCTTTGGCATCCAGATGATAAAAACGCACAAAAAGAAGTGCGCAAAATGTTTGACGAAATGATTGGCTGGGCGGTTGACGCTGGCGTTGACTTGATTATCGGCGAAACTTTTTATTATGCCGGCGAAGCCTTTGCCGCACTAGAAGCCATTCAACAAAGTGGCTTGCCAGCGGTGGTGACGATTTCACCGATGGGTGAAAACAAAATGCGTGATGACTGGGATGTTGTAGACACCTGCGCCGAACTGGAACAACGCGGTGCTACAGTAACCGGCATGAACTGTTTTCGTGGTCCACAAACGATGATGCCTTATATCCACGAGATTCGCAAGCGCGTAAAGTGCCATGTCGCAGCACTACCGATAACTTTTCGGACCACACCAGAGCACCCGACATTTTTTAATCTGCCAGATAACAACGGCTGCACCTGCCCAGCACCACACGGCCGGTCGTTTCCTACCGCATTAGAAGCGATGTCGTGCAACCGTTATGAAATTCGCGCCTTTGCTGACGAAGCGTGGGCGTTGGGGGTGAATTATCTGGGTGTCTGTTGCGGTGCCGTGCCGATTTACATCCGCGAAGTAGCAGAAGCGATGGGACGGCGTCCTCCAGCAAGCCGCTATGATGTAGATATGTCACGCCATTTTATTTATGGCTCACACGAACGCCTTGCCAACCACATTACATCTTACGGCGACCGAGCATAATTTTAGATGGGCGGGAGGATTACCTTCCCGCTTACTGTTGGTAGCAATTAAGTAGCGTTGGCAATCTAATAAGCCGACGCCACATCTCATGTTAGACGATTACTTGGGTAGTAACGACATTAGTAATCTACGATAGCAGAAATTATATGTGCCTATTAGACGACAAAAGAAAAATCACTTCCAAAAAAGATCTACGATAGTAGAAATTATATGTGCCTATTAGACAACCATGAGACCAGTCGGTAACCGCGTATCTACGATAGTAGAAATTATATGTGCCTATTAGACCCGGTGTAAAAATCAACGGTCAGAGAAATCTACGATAGTAGAAATTATATGTGCCTATTAGACACGTATAAACCTAATAAGTAGCATCACAATCTACGATAGTAGAAATTATATGTGCCTATTAGACAACAGCGCAAGAAGCCGAAAATTCATAAATCTACGATAGTAGAAATTATATGTGCCTATTAGACCCTCACGAACGGATATAAACCCATCGTAATATCTACGATAGTAGAAATTATATGTGCCTATTAGACATAATAGGCGAAGACGGGTTAACCGAAATCTACGATAGTAGAAATTATATGTGCCTATTAGACGGGCATAACAGTATTACGTAATCCTTATTATCTACGATAGTAGAAATTATATGTGCCTATTAGACATTCGCGTGCCTAATGTTATCGCACCTATCTACGATAGTAGAAATTATATGTGCCTATTAGACTAGCCGGCAGAATATAATCAGAAACAATCTACGATAGTAGAAATTATATGTGCCTATTAGACTCGGACAGTAATAAATCATCACGCGCGATCTACGATAGTAGAAATTATATGTGCCTATTAGACGCGGAAGCAAAGCGGCTGGCTATATGGCATCTACGATAGTAGAAATTATATGTGCCTATTAGACACAGCGCAAGACGCTGAAAACTCATAACAATCTACGATAGTAGAAATTATATGTGCCTATTAGACTGCCAAGAATATTAACTACGCTCACTATCTACGATAGTAGAAATTATATGTGCCTATTAGACTTTTAAATAGCCATACTTACTAAGGAGGATCTACGATAGTAGAAATTATATGTGCCTATTAGACATTAATTAATTGCATCTCGGAGGGAGGATCTACGATAGTAGAAATTATATGTGCCTATTAGACCATCAATCTCAACAATTAATTCACTCAATCTACGATAGTAGAAATTATATGTGCCTATTAGACTGGGGATGACCCTCATGCAGATTTAATATCTACGATAGTAGAAATTATATGTGCCTATTAGACGATTTTAATACCCGGAATGCCATGAAATCTACGATAGTAGAAATTATATGTGCCTATTAGACGAGACTAACCGGGTGGAACGGCATAGCCGATCTACGATAGTAGAAATTATATGTGCCTATTAGACCTCTGGTCATTTATTCATGTGGTCGGAATCTACGATAGTAGAAATTATATGTGCCTATTAGACAAAAGAAAAATTACTCGTAGAAGTTAAATCTACGATAGTAGAAATTATATGTGCCTATTAGACGTCAAGAAAAGACAATAAAAGGTTATAATCTACGATAGTAGAAATTATATGTGCCTATTAGACACATATAAAACCTGTCAAGCCGAAGGGTGTATCTACGATAGTAGAAATTATATGTGCCTATTAGACGTAAAAATGAAAAGGAAGTAAAAATGAAATCTACGATAGTAGAAATTATATGTGCCTATTAGACAGCTATTTAATAAAAACATCGCCTTTCGCATTCAACGAACGCGATTTTTTACTTTTTATCGCTGTTTTTAATGAACAGTAAGCTTTTTCTCGGAAGATTTTTTCATTAAGACCAAGGTTTGCAAACGCTTTTTCTAGCACGATTCAGATTCTATCATAAGACAATTAAATCCGTATCGTCATTTAGTGCATAACCATAATGGGTAATTTTGCATTGTTTGCTCATACTAAAAATCATGATGCTATCGCGCTGAGAAAATCTTTTTTCAAATCGTCCCTTGATTTCCGACTCTATAATTGCCAAAACTCGCGCGCTATTTCTTATCTCAAAAATAGAATATTGCAACCGATAACCAAATTTACTTAAATATTTAGAAAACTCAGTACGTAGTTTCGTATCGCTAATGTCATAAGAAACAATCAGCATTTTTCATTCAAAAATTTATTAAATAACGGATATTCGTCAACTGGTTTCTGTCGCATAAAGCAACGATAATACTGTTGAGTGTACAAAAACATGCCCTGCTTGTGTGTCAAAATTTCCTCTAGCAACCATTTCAAATAGCTACGCGATTTTTCTCCAAACAAACGATATTGCCCCTGTATCACATCAAAATCTTCTACATTAACCTGCCCCAAACTAAAAGCCTTGCGGATACGGCTGTCAATAATAGGACGAAAAGGCTCCACCAAATCACAAACTAACGACTTGCGCTGATAAAACTGCTGATGATACACACCCCTATACAGGTCAAAGCCATACAGATTAAGTAAGCCTTCCACAAAATTAAATAGCAGCGTATAGCCGATATCTAGTAACGTGTTGGTCGGATCTTGCTTAGCTCGAGGTTTTCTGCCGTGCCAACTCTCTCGTCCAAATAGTTGTTGAAAATAAACCCGCGCAGCACTACCTTCTAATCCTAATAAATTTTGTAAATCCAAATCAGGAGAAGGAAGTCGCGCTTCATGATTTTGCAGGTGTTGAATTGCTATCCGTTTTTTTTCATCTTTATTGCGAATATTTTTTAACACTTCTCGCTGTTGCTGAATTTTGTTCATAACTAAGTGTTGGGCAAGATCAGTGTTTTCATAGTCATATTGTCTTTTCCGAAGTACTACATTACCCTCAGTTTTATTATTAAATTGACCATACACTGTCAGGTTGTGTCCCATCAATATCAGGCTAAAACCAAATTTTTTCGCACGCTGCAACAATCCCGAAGTAACAACAACATGACCAACAATAAACAAAGCAAAAAGTCGGTAACAGGTAGACTGATGTTTAATGTTTTCATCTTCACCTCTGATAATAATATTGTCATTTTTAAAACTCAGCTTGTCCCCCCGACTTAGCAATGCCAGCACAATTTGTTTTTGTTTAAAATCTGGCGCGCTAAGCATGGTCTCAATCAACCCTCAATCGGCCAGCGAGTAATCACACAATGCCCGGTAGACACACTGCCGACATTTATTAACGTTGGCAACAAACGGTGCATTTAGTTCAAAATCCCGCATTTGTTGAATAAGTACCTCAAAGTCCCGCAATTTGTCTGGAGCGTCTTGTGGTAGCGGCACAAAGTAGCTTTTGTTGTCGTCCATGCTGTAGAGTTTGATTTTTTGCACCGGATAACCCATTTCAGTCAAACAAAAATATTGAGCATATAGTTGAAAAACATAGCCGTTATATAGCATTTTTATTTTCTTTTTACGCTCGGTTAGCAACCGCTTATTTTGGTCATAAGTATCCACCTTGCCGCATAGCCCATAAGTATCGCTGTACACCTCCACTCCCTGCATTACCGCTTTGGCGGTAGTATATGTTTTGTTGTCTATAGTTCGGTGTGCGTTCAATCCTGCCGTTTGATGAGTCGTATGATAAAAACGTTTTGACATTTTGCCGTAAAGCTGATGAAAATAAATAGAGCGCGGGCAAAAAAGAAAATCATTCAGAAAAGATATTTGTATATACGATTCCATTGTGTTCCTAATAATATAGATTAACTCGGTTTTTATTCATGTTTACTAAACAGTTAATATTTTTTCGTTATCTAAATCGGGAGATTTTTCTTGCACAAATTGATACCATTCTTTGTTGGTAATGTTTAATCTCTCTTCTCCTTTGTTAATTTGCTCTAACGCCCATAACCCTTTTAGTGCAATGTGATACGCTCCGTTAGCATCAGCATTTTGCGGGACATCGCCACCCACATCGCGAGAGTCAAAGAAATTTCCATTCGCATCCGGTATCGGCGAAATCATCCAATCCTCATCTGAATTAATACGGCTATTACGAAGTTGTAAAGTTAACCTGAGCAATCGAATAAGTTCTTTGAAAAAACCTGTGTCATTTTGATTTTCAATATCGCTTTTAATATCTTCTTTATTTTCATAGTCAATAACCGTGTTTTTAAATAATTCTTTGAATTTTTCGGTTAAATTAATTTCTCTTGTGTCCCATTTATCATTTTTAGAGGTTCTAAAATTCTCAAGCCGCTTACCATAGGAACAAATTGTCCATTTTTGTTTACTGTCTTCAGCCTTATCCGTAAATTTTTTATAATCCAAATGAAATTCAAAATATTGTTTTTCAGTATTAAATTTTATCAAATCAAATTTGTTAAAAAATTCTTGTGCCTTCTTAACAGTTTCATAATGAGGATATAGTAAGTTCACAAACCCTGTCACTGGGCAAATTTTGGACGTGTGGTAGGCAGAGACATAAAAAACAACTCCAGTTTGCTTGCCCATTTTTTGAAAACTTTTAAATGGTGCTGTCAGCTGCAATGCTTTTAGCACTCCGCCAGCATGGCTTGGTTCTTTCTCTTTTAGCACTAAATAATTAAGTTTGTCTATCAACATTTTTTCCAGTTTTTGATAGATTTGTTTTTCTACCTTAAAGCGGCCTTTTTTGAAACCAAAATTTAAATCTTCAAGTACTACAATAGCGTTGTGTTCTACTATCATCCGACAAATTTTGTGCACGACTTGCGACAAATAACCCTCTTTCAAGTCCTTAATCCGTTCAATACTTCCCCAAGACTTTCTAGATTTATCTCGCTCAACTTCTCTTTTATTCAAAAGATAATGATAGTCTTTTGAATAAATTTTTCCTTTATTATCACTTTCTATTACATTAAAACTGCCCTGCAAATACTTACCATTCACATCTTGAAGTATTTCCCTTTTTTGGTTAATCAGCGTGTAATAAGCTAAGTGACGCTCTCCTCTATCTATCCCCAAAATATTGACGGTTGGATTATCTTTTAGAAATGCATTAATTTTGTCATTAAAGTGAGGTGCTCCTAAAGCTTTAAAATTACACCCAATGGATACATGAAACAAGTATCTGTCTTTGGCATAACGTTTGTCTTTGATAATAGGAAGGCGCTTGCCATTCTTGTCAAACTTTCCTTTCAATTCTTCGTAGTGATGCCCCTGTTCCCAAATTTTTTCATCATACTTAATAGATGCTTTCCTAAAAAATAGTTCTGCTTTTCCATTAAGTTTATAAACCACATTTTTTAAATTTTCAGGGGTAAATAAATTTCTCCAATACAAGGTTTGTAAACTAGGTTTTCCTTTTGCATGTGGCGAAAAGTCTTTGCTATAAATCTCAAACAAATATAATTCCCCTTCTTCCACACATTGATCTATATAGCTCACCGAAATATCTTGAAAAGATATTTTGTAACCCTGATGCTCTACCTCTTTATAAAACCCACTTAAGTCGTTATACTGACTTGTGTCTGAAAACTTAAATCCAAAACCTCTCCATTCTGGACGAGAATTAATTGATTCTTTAAAAAAATCAATTATATTTCTCATATCTTTTACATCAAATTCCTCTTTTTCATAACCTTTTTGAGGAGTGCCTTTTTGGGTATGAGTGGCATGGTTCCTAATTCTCAAAATCTCATCAGACGGATTATAATAATTTATATTTTCTTTACTGAAAAATACCTTCGGTAACATTTTGCTTGCCCCAGGAAGAAGTTTATATTCCATTTTTTGGTAATTATCAGATGTGTTTTTTAGCGCTTCCAAAGATTTTGCTTGTTTCTTTATGTTTTTTTCCATATTTTCTAATTTATTCTTCAAATCATCATAAGCTTTTGTGCCTTCTTTTTTGTTTAATAAGATTGCCTTATGTTCTTCAATTTTTTTTATGTTTTCCGCCATACTATCTTCAATTGATTTTGGACTTAAATTATCACTTTCAAATAATTTTGCTGTTCGTCTATCCATAACACCCAAAAAATATTTTTCGCCTTTGCGTAAAAGCACACAAGTATTATCAGTTTCTTTATTTTTATCCCATCCATCTGCTAACGTGATATTTTCAAAATTTAACTTATATTTTTCTATGTTGTACGGCTTTTTTGTAAGATAGTTACGTGTTTGATTATAAAGTGGCGTAATCTGTTCTAGCACTTCATACAAACGATCAAAATCCCCATAAAAAGCACTATCTTTATCTAGCACATCAGCATGTTCTTTTTCTTTCTGCTTGACTTTTTTGCGGTGTGGTTGTTTTTCCGTTAGCACATCAGCATGTTCTTTTTCTTTCTGCTTGACAAATAACGGTTTTAAAAACTGCTGTAAATCTTGCACTGCATCTAAATATACTTTGATTTTAGATACCTCTTTTTTATTATTTTTTAACGTTTCTGTTTTTTCGCCTTTATATTGTTTTAACACATTAAAAGCGGGTGGCGCTAATTTTATAATTTCATCAAGCAATTCTTTCTCTTCAAAAACATCGGTTTCTTCATTCTTTTTTCTAAACATTAAATTTTCAAAATAGCGAAAAAGCGGTTCGCTCATTGCTTTTTTTTTCATTTCTATAGTAACACCTTCATCCTTATTATCTACAAGATCTTCGTCTTTATATTGCTCAAAATCTTTTTTTAATGCTTTATGAATAGTATCAAATGAAAAATAAGTGCTCTTAAGCCATGATTCTCTTGCTTGCTCAGTAAATCGCTTAGACTCACCTTTTTTATTTTTCCCCAGTAATCTATTTTCTGCATAATTTTCTAAGCTTCGTTTTATGACATCCCAGTCACCAAATAAAAACTGAGAAATGTTAGCAAGCTCTTTGCCGTTTTTGATATAAATACTTTGAGCATCTGCTTCTGATATGCTTTCAAGGATCTCTCTTAACTGCTTAGTAATATTAAAATCTTCAGTGTTTTTATTTCCTTTCTCATCTTCAATTTCTTCTCTGCCAATTAACTCATCCTTTTCATTTAATTGGAATAATTGAATTTGTTCACATAAATTGCCATCATTATTTATATTTTGCAGCCGGGATGAAATTTCTGTTCTATCGCTCAATATTTGCTTGTGCAATTTCTCCAACTTACATGAGAGTACTGTTTTTCTTTTATCTTTAAGCTCTTTCTTTTTTTCATCCACAGTATTATTTTTTTGACTCGCTAATTGCTGAGCATATTCATTAATTTTTTCATTTACCCCTTGTTCTTTTATATTTCCTCTTTTACTCTGCCCACCTCTAATTTTATTGTACTCGTCTATACCGCGTTGCGTTAGGCAATTATTAAAGTAAGAAAGCGAAAAAACATTATCTAATTTAACATCAAAATAATTTCCCACTTCTGAAAAATCCACGCCCAACTCTTTTGCCTTTTCATAACGTAAGATGTTATCTATAAACCGCGGTAGGTTTTCGTGAATCAACCGATAACTAATTGATGTGCTATGGCTTTCTGCTGTATAAATATTTTTTCTGTTTTCATTAAACCCGTCAAAATAGCTAGTCCATTTTTCAAAATCTTTAACAATTCCTATTGCTTCCTCGTTATTTTCCACTTTATCAGGATGCTGCTCTAGCCATGTAGGTAAATCTTCTTTAATAAACTCTTTTTGGAAAAGTCTGTCATTCTTAAATACCTCGCTAACTAGTTTTCTAAGCGCTTCCTGTTTCTCGCCTAGTTTATCCTGCTCATCTTTATTTTTCTTATCCGCTTTAAGTGCTTCGTACGCACTTTTAAAATCCTCTAAATCCTCTATTTTGAAGGAAAATCCGGAAAGCCGCTTATGAATAAAATCTTTGTGATATTCATCTATTATTATTTTGGCTAGTTTATATTTTCTAGCTAACTCTTCGTCTTTTTTCAACAATTCGCCGTCTTTAATATGCTTAGCGGTTTCTCCTACTGGCTCTAATGCAAAGCGAAGTGTTTTTTGAACACTGTACTGATTTGTGAATTCGTCAAAAATAGATGTTTTCATGATTTTTCCCTTATTAAATTAAGTTTACAATCAAAGATACCTAAATCAAATAAATGCCATCCTATTAATTTCATATTTTATGCTAATGTCTTTTTAAACAACAATTTTCTTGTGTAACATTTTTTAATGGCACAATATGATGCAATTAGACATCTTTCCGAATGTCATAACCTGCTGTCTATTTATTTTCTCCTATACACCCCACAACATACTATCATGAGCACACTTACCGCCAATCAACGGTACCAGCACGGCACAGCCGAAAATATTGGTGTATTACTGGTTAATTTAGGTACCCCAACAGCACCCACCGCTAAAATGTTGCGGACGTATTTACGTCAATTTTTGAGCGATCGCCGCGTGGTAGAAGCGCCGCACTGGTGGTGGCTGCCATTGCTATACTGCATCATTGTGCCACGCCGCGCGCCACGCTCGGCGACTGCTTATCAATCAGTGTGGACAGACCAAGGCTCTCCGCTAATGGTTATTTCTCGAGCGCAACAACAAAAACTTGCCGCCGCTTTTGCCAAAGAACCCGTTGTTGTGGAATTAGGAATGAGCTACGGCAAGCCATCTGTTGCCAGCGCATTACAAGCACTGCAAGCACAAAACTGCCGGCGCATTGTGGTGCTGCCGTTATATCCACAATATGCCAGCAGCACCGTCGGTTCGGTTTTTTGCGATGTCACGCGTGAATTATCAAAATGGCGAGAGACGCCACATATGCGTTTTGTTTCCGGCTATTGTGACGACCCGCGTTATGTTACGACACTGGTCGATTCCATCCGCACAGCACAACAAGCACACGGTCGTCCAGACAAATTAATATTTTCTTTTCATGGTACACCGCTCGCCATGTTGATGGCAGGCGATCCCTATCATTGCTGGTGTCACAAAACAGCGCGATTGGCGGCGACAGCATTGGGGCTTCACGATAACGAATGGATGACGACATTTCAATCGCGTTTTGGTCCTGCCAAGTGGCTACAACCCTATACAGACGAAACACTAAAAAAATTGCCTGCACAAGGCGTTCATCATGTGCACGTGGTGTGCCCTGCTTTTGCTTCCGATTGTTTGGAAACACTGGAAGAAATTGCTATTGAAAACGGCGATTTTTTTAAGCAAGCAGGTGGCAAGCAGTTTCATTATCTGCCAGCACTCAACGACTCGCCACCACATATAGATTTTTTGCGTGATTTGATAATTGACAATATTAATGATTGGCTGCAGACAGTGCTACACGAAAATGCACCTGACGTACGCAAAACACAACAGCAAGCAAAAGAATTTATGCACACCTTGTTAACTCGTTCAAATTAAATATTATTTCGTTTAATTGCGAATGTATAAATGGCCGTCAAACGCCGATTAATAAATAATTAATCGGCAAACAATTGCCGCAAAGCAGTACCGGGATCTGATGCTCGCATAAAAGTCTCGCCAATTAAGAAAGCATCGACGCCAGCAGCAGTAAGCGATTTAATATCTGCATTGCTAGCAATACCGCTTTCGGCTACAGTGAGCGGACGCGGAGTAGTAGCATGCGCTAGCGGTAACAAATTTATGGATGTTTGCAACGACACTTCAAAAGTGTGTAAGTTGCGATTGTTAATGCCGATAAGTGCGTTCGGTACGGTCAGCGCCATTTCCAGTTCTTCTGCAGTATGCGATTCGGTTAACACCGCCATGCCCAGTTTGTGTGCTGCTTGTGCCATGCTGTGCATGAGTTCCGGCGTCAATGCGGCAACAATTAACAATACCGCATCCGCTTCCAACGCCCGAGATTCATAAATCTGCCATTCTTCCAGCATAAAATCTTTACGCAATATAGGCAACATACAAGCAGCGCGCGCTTGTTGTAAGTGTGCATCTTTACCACCAAAGTATGGCGTGTCGGTGAGAACCGACAAACAGGTAGCACCTCCAGCTTCATATTGAGATGCTAGCGTAGCAGGATCAAAATCAGCACGCAATAACCCCTTACTGGGGCTTTTTTTCTTGATTTCGGCAATGACTGGCAAGCGACTATTTGGCGATTGCAAAGCAGCAACAAAATCACGCGGTGGCGGCACCGCAGAAGCTCTTTGTTGCACTGTGATTAATGATTCGTTCTGTCGTCGGCGCGCTACTTCGCAACGCTTGTCGGCAACGATACGCTGCAAGAAAGCCGGTGTATTCAACAGAAAATTAGGAGGACGCAGCGACAAAATCGCTCAACTTTTGCGCCGCCGCACCACTGTCTACCGCCACCGCCGCTTGTTGTACACCGTCTGCAAAGTCTACGGCCTTGTCTGCGACCATCAAAGCGGCAGCGGCGTTGAGCAATACGATATCTCGCGCGGCACCGGTGTTACCAGCAAATACCGCATTAATTAATGCCGCCGATTCTGCCGCTGACGAAACTCGCAAAGAATCAAGCGACGCGACGCTGAGTCCGACATCTGTCGGCGCAATCGTATAACGAACAATAGCGCCATCGCGCCACTCCGCAATGGCAGTTTCACCGGCAATGGTAATTTCGTCCAGTCCTTCGCCATGAACTACCATCGCCCGCTGGGCACCACAAGCAGCCAAAGTCTCTGCGTATGAAACTAACAATTGCAAATTAAAAACACCAGTAACTTGCCGCCGCACACCAGCGGGATTACACAATGGTCCCAGCAAATTAAACATTGTCCGCACACCCAGCTCGCGCCGCACCGGTGCGGCATGGCGCATTGCCGGATGATGATTAGGTGCAAACATAAAGCCAATGCCAAGGCGCTGAATCAACTCGGCAATTTTGTCCGGCTCCGTATCCAGCGACGCACCAAGTTCTGACAACAAATCTGAACTGCCTGAAGTGCTGGATAACGCACGATTACCGTGTTTTGCCACACACACACCAGCTGCGGCAGCAACAAAAGCGGCAGCAGTAGAAACATTAAACAATCCAGCCCCATCACCGCCAGTGCCGCAAGTATCCACCGCATTGTCGTCAGCTAAGGATACCGGAATCATCATAGTGCGCATAACATCTGCTGCCGCCGCTAATTCCTCCGGCGTTTCGCCTTTAATTTTCATTGCCACCAAAAAACCAGCTGTTTGCACCGGAGTCCATTCCCCTTCTAATATACCGCACACGGCCGTAGCCATTTCAGTGGCGGATAAGTCGCAGCGGGAAGTAGCTTTTTCCAAAAGCTGCTTATAGGAATAGGTGGTTTCAGACATGAAAATTATTCTAACACGAGCGTCAGACGGTATTTTCTTTCAACCATCCAAAAGCAATGCAATCAATCTAAAATCCCGTCCAATGCACAACGTGCTTTGAATGCCATCAGAAATGGCTTAATGCAAGCAATTTCCTCTTCTTCGGCGGACAAGGAAATTGCCTTCAAAGAATCAACTACAACGATAATGTCATCACGCACTGTCGCGCTAAGACGCAACAGTAGCGTCTGCAAAAACGGTTGACGTTCAGGCAACGCCACATTGATGTGTTGTTGTGCCATGTCTAACAACGGCAAAATGTTAGCAATTTCATTAGCGGCGATGGCTTTTTCCGCTTCCTCCAAATAATTGAATATCGGCGACGCGCCAACAAGATGACGCGCCCGCTTCCAATCAATCCCAGAAACAAAATCGCCCTGAGGTCGGATAGTGTCGGTTTTTGAAGAAGGTGTAGAAATATGGTGCTGGGAGTTGGACGAACTGGTGGCAATTTGTGATTTGTGAGTTAGCGCAATGGTGGAATTTTGGGGTGATGTCTGCGAAAAAAGCTGCTGCACAATCGCTGTTACCAATTCTTGTAACGTGACATCATCAGCCGCAGTATTCCATTCCAATATATTAAAATCTGGCCATTTTTCTGCGGCTCGCCGGCGCAAGGCAGACAAATAAGAAAAATGCGACGGCACCTGTGCAACAATTGGAAAGTTATTACCTTTTGCTAATTCAACCGCTGCTTCTATGTCTGATACGACATATGTAGTGAGCAATACAGCTATTCCCGCCGATGGCACAATTGTCGCCATTTGCGCAGCGGGTAACAGAGCTGCCAGCTGGCGCGCGTCCAAATCTTCACGCACAGAAATAACGCTAATTGTTTTCATTGTCGAATTTATCTATTGAAAAATAAAAATTGCCGTGTGCATCAAACGACATCGTACAACCACGATTGCTTGAATTATAATAAGAATTAATGAACACAGTTGTTATCAAACGCGGCTTACACAATATTGTTGACAATCTTGCCTTGGGCAAAATCGTTGCTCTAGTCGCTAGTGTTCTTCTTATCCTTTATCCAGCCACCCGAGATATCGCGTTCACGGCATTGAGCGAATCTTATTATCAAGTAAGCATCTTTGTCGCTGCTACGCTTATTGGATTGATTATGTTTGAGCGTGCCCAAAAGCGCGAAATGCGGGAAATTTTGCGCCGCCATGCGCGCTGGCAAGTTCCCATTGCCGCTATTTTTGGTGCTATTCCCGGTTGCGGCGGTGCCATTTTTGTGGTCACCCAATACATTCGCGGCGCCATGAGTTTTGGTGGCGTAGTAGCTACGCTTACCGCCACTATGGGAGATGCCGCCTTTTTGTTACTCGCCAAAACGCCGCTGGTAGCAATAAAAATATTCGCTATTTGTTTTGTCATGGGATTGGTTTTTGGTTTTATAGTAGACCGTATTCATGGTCGTGATTTTTTACGCCCTGATACTAAAAATGTAGACGTTGACTCCGATATTGAGGAAAACCCACTATTGTCGCCATTTTACCTTTTGTGGATGGTACTGTTTGTCCCCGGTGCAATTATTGGCATTTCCTACGCTTTTCAGGTTGATGTCGCTAAAGTCTCACAAATTGGCGGAGTAGATTGGGTTAGTCCTTTTGGCGCCGCCGCGGCACTATTTGCTATTGTTATGTGGACACTTAATCCACTATCCGACATTCGCCTGTGTATTTCAGAGCGACGCACTATGACAAGACGGGTTACCGATACCACCAACTTTATTACCTTTTGGGTGCTGTGTGGTTTTTTCGGCTATGGGGTACTAGAAAGTTACTTCCATCTTAATTTAGCAGGATTACTGCAATCTTGGGTTTGGCTAACGCCGCTGGTAGCGGTAATTATCGGCTTTATTCCCGGCTGTGGTCCGCAAGTAGTAGTCGCCACTTTGTTTGTAAACGGTGTAATTCCGCTGTCGGCACAACTAGCCAATGCCATTTCCAACGACGGTGATGCACTGTTTCCCGCCGTCGCTATTGCTCCCAAAGCCTCCGTCATTGCCACACTGTACACTGCAATACCGGCTTTGATTGCCGGATATGGTTGGATGTTTTTGTTTGAGCGTTGAATTCACATTTATCAAACCCGTCCATGATAAATGATGGCACGCCTACAGTGCGATAAAATAACGTTTTCGGGCGCTTAGCTCAGTGGGAGAGCGCTGCCTTCACACGGCAGAGGTCGCTGGTTCGATCCCAGCAGCGCCCACCATTTATAACCCTATGGCTACTATTGAAAAAACTGTTGTTTGTCTAAAGTGGGGAAATCATCCTCATACCGCCGAGTGGGTTAATCGCCTGTATCGGGGAGTGGCGCGGCATTTATCGCCACCGTTTCGTTTTGTTTGTTTTACGGATGAACCAACCGGCATGGAACCAGCAATCGAATCTCGCAACATACAATCACTAACATTAGGGTCGGAATTATCCGGTATCTGGTGGAAGCTGGCAGTTATGCACCCTGACGCCAAGCTTTCTGGTCGCTGTCTGTTTTTGGATTTAGACACAGTAATTGTAGACAACATGGATGATTTTTTTTCGTATCCGAGACGTTTTTATATTATTCGCAATTGGATTGAGCGACGCAAACAAATTTTTCGCGCACGCCCCCAAGTAGGAAATTCGTCTGTATTTCGTTTTGAGACCGGAACGAATTCGCATGTAGCAAATTTATTTTTACAAAATCCAGCACACGCAAATAATCGTCTTATTTTTCCTACCGAACAAGCGTTTATAACTCATGCCATAGAAAAAAATAATATTACTTGGCGGCCGGAATCGTGGGTAAGAAGCTTTAAGCGTCATTGCTTGCCGATATTTCCTCTGAACTGGCTGCGGCGTCCACAAATGGAAGCGGGCACAAAAATTATCGCTTTCCATGGTGGTACGCCCAAGCTGGATAAAGTGATTAAAGGCACCGTCGGCAACTGGTACAAACGGACGTTGCCTATGCCGCAACTCGCAAAGCATTGGAAATAACCCAAAGCGAACGGAGGCGGCTGGCACGCCTTTATCTCCCGTATTTGCTTCGCCATCGCGCTCCCTTTATCGGCATGGTCACGTGCATGCTAGCGGTAGCAGCTTTGGAACCGTTGTTGCCGATGATGATGAAACCACTGTTGGATTCCGCCGAAAATACCGATTTTTTTGTCCAGCCAACGTGGCTACCTTACGTTTTATTGGGCTTAATTACATTATTGTCCTTGTTTAGCTATGGTCGTTCCTATTTAGGTGGCTGGCTGAACGTCACCATGCAAAAAAAATTGCGCGATGATATGACGGCACATTTATTGCGCCTGCCGCTCAACCATCGGCAAACGGAAACGCTGGGGAAAACCACATCTCGCTTTATGGCTTTTGTACCGGCATTGGCTTCGCCCGTCCTGCCAGTATTTACGGCACTGGTGCAAGAAACCGTTAAAACCGCGGTTTATCTTAGCTGGATGTTTTATTTGCAATGGAAATTGGCATGCATTGTATTAGTAGCAGTGCCGTTTGTGTCGTTGTTGATTAAAATATTGGGGACAAAAATGAAAATTGCTGCAACTCGTGCCCAGAGAGATATTGCTGCAAGCCAAAGTCATTTAAATGAAACAGTGCGGCTGTTACCAATTATCAAACTTGCTAGCGACAGTACCGCCGAGCATTCATTACGAGATAAATTTTCTTCATTACGAGGTGCACAGCTACGTCAACAAATCGTAATAGCTGCGGGACAACCGCTATCACAGATGATTATCGCCATTCCCAGCGCGGTTATTCTTGTGTACGTGGTAGACGCTTTGCTCAATGCGCAAATGAGCAGCGGCGATGTCGCCGCGTTTGTCGGTGTGATGCTGCTGATGCCGCGTTCAGTGCGTGTAATTACCCGATCAACGTCAATATTTGAAGAACTGATCGTGGCGGCGCGTGAAATTTCTTATTTTTTAGGGACCGATACCGAAATAGATAACGGCAAAACAACAATAGCGCGAGCACAGGGAGCAATTGCTTTTGAAAACATTTCTTTTGCTTACAATCAAAATACGCAATTGGTACTGGACGACGTGTCGCTGACTCTTGCGCCCGGTGAAACGGTAGCGTTGGTGGGACGCTCCGGTGCCGGCAAAACGACTTTAGCAAATCTATTACCGCGCTTTTACACACCGACGGCGGGCGTAATTCGGTTAGACAACCACGATTTACGAGAGATCTCTTTAGCGTCATTGCGCCACCAAATTGCGCTAGTCACACAAGAACCGCTGTTGTTTGATGACACCGTGGCGATAAACGTAGCGTATCCCGACGGAGGCGCGGCGGATATTGATAAAGTTGAGCGAGCATTAAAAAATGCTGCTGCCAATGATTTTGTCGCCGCCTTGCCACATGGTATACAAACGCGGATAGGCGAAAATGGCGCATATTTATCGGGCGGGCAGCGACAACGATTGGCATTGGCACGAGCTTTTTACCGTGACGCACCCATTATTATTTTGGACGAGGCGACATCGGCACTGGACAGTGAAACCGAAACCACAATTAAAGAAGCCATGCGGCGCCTGCTTATCGGGCGCACGGCAATTATCATTGCTCACCGATTTTCTACAATTGATTTTGCTGACCGTATTATTGTGTTGGACGGCGGTAAAATTATCGCTTCGGGAACGGTCGCCACTTTACGCCATACTTGCCCTCTGTTTGCAGAATTGTATGATGCGCAAATCATTTAATTAATGAACAATATGTGTCAACTTTGGCACTATCCAAATCGTTTTGTTGCTATATATTTAATAGCACGTTTTGTCATTTGGACAGTAGTTATATGGCTGACACAACCGACGCTGCCGCTGGACGTGCTGGAACATTTAGCTTGGGGGAAAGAGTGGCGTCTAGTATATTCCAGTCATCCCGGACTGCCAGCATGGATTAATGAGGCAGTCCATATCACATTTTCTGGCAATCATTTGGCATTGTCGGCAATATCACCTTTTTTCTCTTGTGTGGCGATATGGGCAGTTTGGCAATTGGCGCGAGATACACTCAAAAACAATAATACCGCAGCAATTGCTGCCTTATCTTTGGAAGGAGTGTTTTATTTTAATATCAGCGCCATAGAATTCAATCACAATGTCGCCCAACTAACCGCAATTACCTTGTTTTTTTTGACTGTATGGCGCGCATTTTCACTAGGAAAATATTGGTGGCCGGTAGCCGGTATGATAGCGGCTTTTGCCATGTGGGCCAAATATTCTTCACTGCTAGTGCTCGTAAGTATATTTTTGTGGAGTTTGTGGGATCGGCAAGCGCGAGGGTTTTATCGTAGCTGGGGACCATACGCAGCGATGGCAGTTTTTACCATTTTGATCCTTCCCAATATTTGGGCGTTAACAGCAACTGATTTTCAACCGGTAGAATTTGCTTTTAACCGGGCAAAAAAATCAACTGCATGGTGGCAGTCAGCCGTATTCCCTCTGCACTTTATGCTAGCGCAAGTAATGGCGTCTATCTTAGCCGTAGCGTTATGTCGGTTAGCAACAGGGCGTTGGTTACCACGATGGTCAACAGCAACACCCACTTTTTCAAACCGTTTTATTATCGTTGCCGCTTTCTCGCCACTATTACTTGCGATGTTAATTTCGGCTGTTGGTGGATTGCGCTTTAAATCCACGTGGGGGGCAGCTATGTGTTCTTTGTGGCCTCTGTTAATATTAATGTGGCATGGTGATGGCAAACTCAATATACGTTTTTGGCGTCGTGGTTTTATTATTATCTCAGCATTGACCGTTATCATTCATACCGCTATTTTTATAGGAGGTCCTTATCTCACCGGAAAAGCAAAGCGTGTACACTATCCCGCTGCCCAAATTGCCTCACACATAGACCGCGAATGGGCGCAACAATTTCCGGAACAGCCTCTGTCCTATGTTATTGGTAAAAAACATACAGCTTCTATGGTTTCATATTACTCACAATGGCGACCGTCGGCAGTGATAGACGGAGATTTAAAAAAGAGTTTTTGGGTAAAAGCAGACGATATTCATCAGTCAGGTGCTGTTATTGTGTGGGTAGTGGATAATGGCAAAGGCAGACAAAACCAGCCTTTTGTTTTTTCTCAAAGCACTCCCCTGTTACAGCGGCAACCTAACTTCAAGGTTGATTGGTTAAGCGGTGCTAATTTACCGGCTTTAGAAATGGGATGGGCGATATTACCGCCGAGATAACGTATCAGGTTCGCATTCCAATAAGCGACCAAGCGGCTTTTTCTCTAAAACCCAGCCAGCGCTTTATTCAAAACTATGAGCGATGTGCAACACCAAAGCAAAAAATACTGAACAGTAAATTAGCCACCAAAGACGAAATAACGGCAGGTAAGCCGCTAATTAACTGCGTCTTCCAAAATAAGAGCAGCTGCCTTTTCGGCAATCATCAGCGTCGGCGCGTTGGTATTTCCCGAAATAATATCTGGCATGATAGAGGCGTCAGCGACACGCAATCCTGACAATCCACGCACTCGCAAGCGCGAGTCCACGACCGCAGTATCGTCATCTTCCCGCCCCATCTTACAAGTGCCAGTAGGATGAAAAATAGTAGTGGAATGCTCTCCTGCCGCCAATGCCAACTCTTCATCACTTTGCATCCCTGTACCCGGAGCAATTTCTTTTGATACAAATTTGGACAAAGGAGCGGCGGCACACAAGTGGCGGGAATGACGAATAGCGCGAGCCGCTGTTAGACGGTCTTGCGGATGAGATAAATGTTGTGCATCAATCACCGGCGTGGCGAGTGGGTCGGCTGAAGCAATGCGCACATAACCGCGACTATGTGGACGCAAATCGCACACCGACGCTGTAAAGCCGGGATGGCGATGTAGCGGGTCACCAAAATTATCCAATGACAGCGGTTGCAGGTGATATTGCAAATCAGGTGCTGGCATACTGTCATCGCTGTACGCAAAACATCCCAGCTGGCTGGGAGCCGATGCTAGCGGACCTCGCCGACAGAAAACATATTGCAGTCCCATGCCAACTTTCCACAACGGGTTATATGACATTTCATTAAGAGTACGCACGCCGTTAACGGAAAAAGCGATACGAATTTGCAGATGGTCTTGTAAATTTTCACCAACGCCTGGCAAGGCGTGAACTGTTTCCACACCGACTTCACTGAGCAGTTCTGGCGAGCCAATGCCTGAACACTGCAAAATCTGCGGTGACCCAATGCTACCTGCCGACAAGATAACCTCACCATCAGTATGTACCGTTTGCACTCCGTCTAGTGTTTGATATTCCACACCCACAACATTTCCATTTTCTAACAACAACCGCCGACCACGGGCGCCGGTTTCCACAGTCAAATTTGGTCTTTGTCTGATCGGCCACAAAAAAGCATCCGCCGACGTCTGTCGCATTCCGTTTTTTTGGTTAACCTGATAATAGGACACACCCAAATTATCGCCACCGTTAAAATCCTCCACTCGAGGAATACCACAGGTTTCAGCTGCCTCCGCAAAAGCGTCCAAAATACGCCAGTTGCTACGCACCGGTTGTACACAAACCTCACCACTTTGGTTGTGTAATGCGCCACCCAGTATGGCGTTATTTTCGTGGCGTAAAAAATAAGGTAGCACGCTATTCCATTCCCAACCTTCACAGCCAGCTTGCGCCCACAAATCATAATCACGCGCTTGACCGCGAATATAAATCATCCCGTTAATAGCAGAAGAACCGCCCAGCACTCGCCCTCGCGGATAAGGCAAGCGACGACCGTTGAGATGCGGGTTTTCTTTGAGCACAAAGCACCAATCCGTAGCTGGATTGCCCATTGTCTGCAAGTAACCAATGGGAATTTTTAGCCAAATATTGCCCCGTCCCGTACCGCCTGCTTCCAACAACAGCACCCGCGCGCTACCGGCGCTTAGCCGATTAGCCAGCAAACAACCCGCACTACCGCCACCTACTACAATGTAATCGTAAATTTTTCGCATTTCTTATTATATATTTATAGCTATTTTTGAAATTTCTCTTACCGTTTTCTCCATTATTCGCACCCTATTGACACCAAAAACGGATTTTCATTGCACATAATCTTCTTGGTAAGCGCGTAAACGCATGGCTAATTTATTTTGTTGTATCCTAACTTAAGATGGACAGTATAATCAACGATATGCCACTTGCTTTACTCCGTTGTGCTTTTCGCCGTCGCCCATTACGGCGTCTGATGCCGCCCACACCAACACGCAAAAAACATTACGATGTGGTGATTATCGGTGGCGGTGGTCATGGGCTGGCGTGTGCTTATTATTTGGCTAAAAATCACGGCATTCGCAATGTTGCAGTGTTAGATAAAAGCTGGCTGGCTGGCGGCAATACGGCACGCAATACCACCATCATCCGCTCCAACTATCTAACCGCCGAAGCCGTTCGCTTTTATGGCGAATCCATGCGGCTGTATCAAAATTTATCCTCTGAACTAGATATTAATTTGCTGTATTCACCGCGTGGTCATTTAACTTTGGCACATACCGACGCCGCTTGTCGCACTGCCCGCTGGCGTGCCAACATGAACCGCCACTTGGGTGAAGACTCACGCTTTGTTGACCGCCGCGAATTAGCCGAACTCTGCCCGCAACTCAACATGTCGGAAACAGTACGCTATCCCATTCAGGGAGCGCTGTACCATCCGCCCGGAGCCATCGCCCGCCACGATGCGGTAGCCTGGGGATATGCCATCCGCGCCGCCGAAATGGGAGTTTCCGTTTTTTCCCACACCGAAGTAACCGAAGTGCTCCAAGCAGGTGGTAAAGCAGTTGGTGTTCGTCTAGCCGACGGCAGCGAAATTGGTGCCGGCACGGTCATGCAGGCGGTCGCTGGTCAAAGCTCACAGGTCGCGGCGATGGCTGGTTTTAAAGTGCCTATCACCAGCATTCCTTTACAGGCAATGGTGTCACAACCGTTAGCGCCATTTTTGGACCCCATTATTGTTTCCGGTTCGTTACACGTATACATCTCGCAATCAGCACGTGGCGAATTAGTTATGGGCGGTAGTGTAGACCCGCGGCCACTACACCGTTCGCGCTCCACATTGCATTTCAAAGAATCACTGGCAGGCGATATTTTGCAATTGTTCCCATTTTTGGGCGGAGTACGGTTGCTGCGACAATGGGCTGGCGTCGCCGACATGACGGCAGATTTTTCACCTGTAATGGGTAAAACGCCGCTAGACAATTACTATATTGATGCCGGCTGGGGAACATGGGGATTTAAAGCTACACCAGTATGCGGAGTTACCATGGCAGAAACCGTCGCCACCGGTCAGCCACCGGCACTGATTACACCTTATGCGATGTCACGTTTTGATAATTTGTCACTTGTCGGCGAAAAAGGCGCTGCCGCGGTTGGGCACTAATCTATGAAATTGATACCCTGCCCGCTCAACGGTCCACGCCCAGAAGATGAATTTGTCTGTGGCGGCTCTATTCGCGCCGTTCCGCCGTCGGATGCTGATGATGCAACTTGGCGTGATTATTTGTTTTTTGACGCCAATTTGCCTAACGAAGTGTGGGAATGGTGGTGTCACACACCTAGTGTATATTGGTTTGCCGCACGTCGTGACACGTACTCAGACGTTATCAGTGCCACGATGACAGTAGGCGAAGCACAAAAACAGTTGGAGGCGGGAACATTATGAAGGCGGGGCGGTTTATTGACACCAGCAACCGCGTGTCTTTCAATTTTGAAGGACGGCAAATGGAAGGTTTTTCTGGTGACACTATTGCCACGGCTTTGTGGCGCGCTGGAACCAAAACGCTTTCTCGTTCTTTCAAATACCATCGCCGGCGTGGTCTGTTGTCTTTGTCCGGTGCCGACGCCAACACGCTGATGGATATAGATGACCATCCCAACGCCCAAGCTGACCGTACCCCCATCGCCCCCAATATGGTGGTTCGTCCGCGCCATTACTTAGGAACGCTGGAAAATGACAAAATGGCAATTTTGGGGCAATTTTCCCGTTTCTTACCTCCTGGTTTTTATTACAAAGCTTTTTTCAAACCGCGCGGAATATGGTCAAAATGGGAACCACTCATCCGTAATCTAGCCGGTCTTGGCGTTGTCAATCAAACAGCGACACCGTCACATATAGAAAAAGCGCACGATTTTTGTGATGTCGCCATTATTGGCGGCGGTCCAGCAGGATTAAGTGCTGCATTGACGGCAGCCCGCGCGGGCAAAAGTGTACGGTTGCTAGATAAAAACCCGCTTCTCGGCGGCTCACTCAATTGGCGTCCAGATGAAAGTGGCGACGGTGAAAGATTGCTGGCTTCTGTTGAGGCAGAAACGGGTATAAAAGTACTGTTGCAATGCGATGTGACCGGCGTGTTTGAAGATAACCTGATTGTTGCCACGCAACCCAATTGCGCTTGGCGTTTGCGCGCTGAACAGATTATCTACTCCACTGGAGCCCGCGAGCTGCCAGCGGTATTTACTGGCAATGATTTGCCGGGCGTGATGCTAGTATCTGCGGCACTCCGATTGGCATTTTTATATGATTTGGCATGTGGCAAGCGCGCTGTCATACTGGCATCTTGCTCCGCCGACGCCGATGCCGCACGGGCATTAACAAACTACGGCGTATCTATTACTGCCATACTAAATCTTGCTGCCAAAGACGCCCCATGGGCAGCTCAGTTGACCGCCGACGGTTTTGATGTTCGCCACAATGTAACTGTTTTTACTGCCACCGGAACTCAAAGCGTAAGTGGCGCAAACGCTATTATTGACGGCACGCAGGAAAAATTTTCCTGCGACTGCGTGTTGATGAACGCTGGTAGTATTCCCGCCTCCGAGTTGCCAGCGGCTATCGGTATCACTTTTCCATATGATGACGTATTGTGCCGCCCGGTTATTGAGCACGCAGCATTGGCTGGCGCAGTACACAACCGCCCGTCTTTGTCGGCAGCTATTGCCGACGGTGCCGAGGCAATGAATGGCGGCACCCGCCCGCCCGCCGATACCACACCATCGCCCGCATCCGCCGTGTTGTGGGATGGTAAAGGCAAGGCTTTTGTGGATTTTGATGAAGACTTACAACCACGCGATTTGGATGATGCCATAGATGAAGGCTTTGACGATATTCAGCTACTCAAACGCTATACCACCGCAGGAATGGGTCCAGCACAAGGGAAATTGACCAATATTCACGCTGCTCGTCATCTGGCTCAGCGCCTAAACTGCGCAGTGAGCATGGTAGGACAGGTCACAGCTCGTCCACCAGCGGCAGCAGAAACGCTAGCTCAACTGGCCGGTGAAGAACATCCTATCAAGCGCACCGTACTGCACGGTCAGCACACGCATTTGTCAGCTCAGTTCATGCCCGCTAGTGCTTGGTTACGGCCAGCCTATTATATCGGAGCCGAAAAAGAATCTCTTGCGGTACGACAACATATAGGTATGATTGACATTTCCACATTGGGTAAGATGCAAATTACCGGCCCTGACGCAGCCGTGCTTTTAGAGCGCCTGTACACTGGAAAATTCCAAAAACAGGCTGTCGGTGCCGTTCGTTACGCCTTAATGTTGGACGAAAGTGGCATTATTACCGACGACGGCGTAGTGGCACGGCTAGACGAAGAACGTTTTTGGGTTACAACCACAACTGGCAACGCCGATGCTATTTACCGGCAAATGTTACTATGGTGCGCTCGCTGGCAGTTACGGGTAGATGTTGTCAACATGACATCGGCCTATGCCGCCATCAATTTAGCTGGTCCGGAAGCACCGCCGCTATTAGAAAAAATAGCCGGTCAATCTATTAATATAAACTACATGAAGACAGCGGAAATTAATTTGCAGGGAATTCCAGCAATATTATTACGTGTCGGATTCGTCGGCGAAAAAGGCTATGAAATTCATTTGCCGATGGGTCACATGCGAAATTTGTGGAAAGAACTATTACCGCATGCACAGCCTTTTGGCGTAGAAGCCCAGCGGTTGTTGCGATTGGAAAAAGGACACGTTATCGTTGGACAAGATACCGACGGGTTGACTACACCGCTAGAAGCAGACATGGCGTGGTCACTAGGACGCGATAAAGATTTTTATCTAGGTCAGCGAGCTTTGGAGATTCACCGGCAACGCGGTATTCACCGACAATTACGCGGCTTCACAATAACGGCATGCTGGCGAAACCGGCTCAACGAAGCCGATTTAGTACTGGACGACAAAGGCCACGCGGTGGGGCATGTCACATCAGTATCGTATTCGCCGACGCTGGATTGTATGGTGGGGCTGGCTTATGCGTCACCACAAACGCCGCGAGATAGTGGTGACCTGCGCATTCGCACGGCAAGCGGTGAAATTATGCAAGCACAGGTACGGTTACTACCGTTTTACGACCCCAAAGGAGAAAGACAGCAATGAGTTGGCGGTGGCGCAGTCCGCTAGCGGGAGTATTTGGCAAACACGCCGAATGGTGCGCGGTAGCGGATTCTGATATTGTTGAAGACACCGGTAGCGACACAGCGATGACGCTGGGTTTTTGTGACTTGTCACCGTTACCGCGATTGGGTGCTAAGGGCGATACCGAAAAACGAGTGCCTAATATTAACCACAGCGCAGTGATGAAAACCGGCTCTCTCTGTTGCCGGCTGTCGGCGGACGAGTTTTTATTATTAGCCGCGCCGGACGGCACGGCACCGGAACTGTCCGAAGTTTTGCCGAAACCACGCCTACTGCTACCACGTCGTGATTCGCATTGCTGTCTCGGCTTGTGCGGGTGGCGTGCGCCAGAAATGCTGTCATTATTATGCGCGGTGGCACCACCGGAGAAGGATGAATTGCTACAAACTCGAGTAGCAGAAATTGGTGCCTTGGTTATCAGGGACGCCCGCACCGACGTTCCTGCTTTTAATTTACTCGTGGACAGCGGTTATGCCATGCACTTATGGGATGCAATTAGACACGCAGCAACAGCTCGGAACGGTAGTGTTATCGGCTGGCGACAGTGGCGAGAATTGTTTTCCTAATTTAAAACTTAAATATTTTCTCATACAAGCGAATTTACGTCGCTTTGTGACAGCCAATTTAATTTTTTGCTTATTAAAAAAAATTCGGCACTTATGTTTTATGTTACTGTGGCGAGAAATGCTATTTAATGAATTTTAGAAAATTCATTATCTACAGAAAAAAATGTTAACTACTAAAAAACACGCTTTGTTTTTCCACCATATAATTTGTTCATGATTACATCCATAGACACACCTTTTATTCCCGTTATTATCTGTGGTGGCAGCGGTTCACGCTTGTGGCCACGCTCACGAATAACACATCCCAAACCATTTATCTCCCCGCTTGGCGGCGGCAAGTCATTGCTTGACATGACCTATGCACGTTTGTGCAATGCTTCCATAAAGCCCGCAGCAGTGCTTACGGTAACTGCTGCTGATAGCATGTTTATGTGTGAGCAAAGCGCCTCCGACAACGCCCCACAAGCACCACATTTTTTCATCGGCGAACCAGCAGGACGCAATACGGCACCAGCTATTGCTTTGGCAGCAGTATGGATACAGCAGCGTTTTGGCAACAACGCTCTCTTATTAGCGCTACCTGCCGACCATTTGGTAAAAAACACAATCGCTTTTTGGCGCGCTGCCGATAGCGCACTACAAGCAGCGAAACAAGGACATTTGGCACTGCTCGGCGTTACGCCAACTTATCCCGCCACTGGTTATGGTTATATTGAGTGCGCACCGCAAATTTCCATTGCCAACACCGAAGACTGCTTTCCCGTACGCCGTTTTGTTGAAAAACCACCACTTGAAGATGCCACTACCTTTGTACAAGATGGCAATTTTTATTGGAATACCGGTATTTTTTGCTTCACACCGCGAACATTGATGGAAGAAATGCCGCAAACTGCTGTCGACATTATGCCACCACTGCAGGCACTGGCTAAGACCGCACCCACCGACAACAACCGCTGGCTGCCAGATACCCCCTTGCACGCGCAGTTCCCCAACATTTCTTTTGATTATGCCGTAATGGAAAAAACAAAAAAAGCAGCTATGGCTGTTGTTGCCGGTGCAGAGTGGAATGATGTTGGCTCTTGGCACTCGCTGGGTGAGACGCTACCGGCGGACACTCGCGGCAATCGCACAGACGGCGACACTCTGTTGATTGATTGCGACAACTGCTTGGTGGCAGGCGGTGGACGACTGATAGCCGGCATTGCACTCAAAAATTTGCACATTATTGACAGTCCCGATGCTTTGCTTGTTGCCAACGCTGACAGTGCCGAACGTACCCGTGAAGTATTTGATCAGCTACGTGCCACCAATCGCGATGAGGCAACAACACCGGCTACAGTACACCGTCCTTGGGGGACTTACACTGTGCTAGAAGAATCCCATAGTCACAAAGTCAAGCGCATTGAAGTGCTACCCGGAGCTCAACTTAGCCTGCAGTCACACCAACACCGTAGCGAGCACTGGACAACGGTGACGGGGACGATGACCATTGTTATTGGTGAGCGCACGTTTGACATGGAAACAAACCAATCTTGCTACATCTCGCAAGGCGAAAAGCATCGCATGGCAAACCGTACCGACCAACCTGCATCTATTATTGAAGTTCAAGTTGGCGATTATTTTGGAGAAGACGATATTATTCGTTATGAAGACCTTTATGGAAGAATTTGAGTCCACTGCTATGTATAGCGGATGACGTTTTTTCTAGTATCATAACGCTTTCGCCAGACTTGCCGGAAAGGAGAACACCTAAAAACATGACAACAACACAGCCATTAGTGGGAATTATGATGGGCAGCGCCAATGATTGGCCAATTATGCGTCGCGCCGCTGAGGTGTTGCGTGATTTCGACATTGCTTATGAAACACGGGTGATTTCAGCACACCGCACGCCGGATTTATTTTTTGAATACGCCGTTGGGTTGGAAGCACGAGGGTTACGAGTAATGATTGGCGGCGCTGGCGGTGCAGCACATTTGCCCGGTGTACTAGCAGCTAAAACTACGCTACCAGTATTGGGAGTCCCCATTGATGCCACGCCAATGCGCGGCGTTGATGCACTTCACGCCATTGTGCAAATGCCACGCGGTATTCCAGTAGCTACTTTCGCTATCGGAGAACCAGGCGCGGCCAATGCGGCATTGTTCGCCGCCGCTATTTTGGCCGGTAGCGATGCCGCCATCGCACAGCAGCTCAAGGATTTTCGCATTCGCCAAGCCGAAAAAATCCGCAATACACCACCACCAACATTAGAATCATGAGCGGTTTGTGGCAAAGTTCATTGCACTCGTTGCCGCTTATTGGGCGCGGCAAGGTGCGCGATATGTACGCAGTAGATGATAACCGATTACTCATCGTACAGAGTGATCGTATATCGGCTTTTGACGTGATTATGAAAGAGCCTTTACCGGGCAAAGGAGCGGTGCTTACCGCCATGTCGCATTTTTGGTTTTCACATCTAGCGCATGTAGTAAAGAATCATCTTACCGAAGAAGCACCGGAGTCGGTAGTTGCCGCCGATGAGCAGGAACAAGTCATAGGACGCGCCATGCTGGTGCAGCGTTTGAAACCCTTACCAATAGAGGCCGTCTGCCGCGGTTATCTCATCGGCTCCGGCTGGAAAGATTACCAGCGCACCAACTCCGTTTGCGGAGTGTCACTACCCGCTGGCTTGCCATTGGCCGGCAAGCTACCAGAAGTCATTTTCACACCCGCCACTAAAGCCGAACAGGGAGAGCATGACGAAAATATTTCTTACTCGCAAATGGCTAGTATTGTCGGTACTGACACCGCCGAAAAAGTTCGGGAGACAACACTGCGGCTTTATCGAGAAGCAGCGGAATACGCCTTGGCACGCGGTATTATTATCGCCGATACCAAGTTTGAGTTTGCTTTGGATGATGATGGTGAACTGATATTGATAGATGAAGCACTAACACCTGATTCATCACGTTTTTGGCCAGCAGAATCCTGGCAAGCGGGGCATAATCCGGCAAGCTTTGATAAGCAGATTTTACGCGATTGGCTGGAAACGCTGGATTGGGATAAATCACCACCACCACCAACGTTGCCACCGGAAATTATTGCTAGCACCATCGCCAAATACGAAGACATCCGCAATCGATTGCTAGGCGATACCGCATAACTTTTATTTACTATCAAGACTCGTTTGACACAGTCGTCTCGTCAACGATGTTCTGTTGACTCTCGTCATTTTTTTCCGGCAGCCATAATTCCATAATCAATCCGCCACTAGAAGCGTTTTTAGCAGTTATTTTTCCATTATGAGCCTCTACAGTGGCTTTGACAATAGATAACCCCAAACCAAAACCACCGGTCTTACGCGAGCGCGAAGTGTCAGCGCGGTAAAAAGGCTCAAATAAATTCGGCAAATCTTCTTCATTGGCTCCGGGACCATCATCGCGGATGCTAATTAGCGCGCCACCATCCGCTGCTGTCCCGTCTGCCCAAACATTGTCGGAAGCAAATTTGACAGCATTATCCAGCAAATTGGAAAGTGCCCGCAGTAAGACTTCCACATCGGCTTCAATAGTAGTGTCAACCGTAACGCGAAAAATAACGGCGGGATATTTTTCTTGTAAATTGCTAAACACATCTGTCAATTGCAATCGTGTTTTTTTCAGCCGCTGCCGAAAATTATCCAACCGTGTTTTTTCCATAATGTCACCAGTCAAGCGATCAAGTTCCATAACATCCGTACACATGCGAGCACGTAAGTTATCGTCTTGAACAAACTCTGCAGCTAATCGCAACCGCGCCAATGGTGAGCGTAATTCGTGCGAGGCGTCAGCCAAAAAGCGCAACTTGGCTTGTACTAGGACTCGCAATTTTTCCTGCATTTGGTTAAACCCCGTTGCCAGATCTCCAATTTCATCATTCCGCCCAATTACTGTTTGCCTCCACTCACCGCGTCCCACCGCTTCCATATCATTGCGCAACACTTGCAAAGGCATCAACAGACGACGTTGATAAAAATAAAATAGCCCCCACAATAGTGACAGTACCAACACCAAGAATACAACGGAGCCAGCAGCTACTTCCCATGGACTGCGATAATCATCCAAGTTAATCATTAATTTATGCGGTCCTTTGGTGTGCAACGCCACCAGTCGTTCATTACCCTGCGCCAACACAACACCACGGCTTCTTTTTAAAAACAGCACTTCCCCAAAACCTGGCATATCAACGTCACTGACATGATCAAAAAAAGGGCCGCTATAGCGCAATCCTAAACCGGTCTCGTGAGTAATATGGTTAATACTGAATGGTGTCGGATTTTCGTACACGCGCATTGCTACAGCGCGCACTGTCCGCGCATAATAGCCGTGATGGCGGCGGTTGGTCTGCTCAAATAAAAATGACATAAATATGATGATGATGACAATTGTCAGCAAGGATGCGACAATCGCCATCCAAGTGATTTTGACAATAAGTGAGGAACGCCAGCCGGCTTTCACTTTACGCAGACGCTGGTGGAGCGATAAAAGCGTAACCTTCGCTGCGTACGGTTTGCACAAAACGCGGACTCTGCGGCGTGTCATGCAGTTTAGCGCGCAAACGACTAATGGCAATATCAATAGAACGATCAAACACGTCGCGTTCAAAACCGCGAATCTCTTCAATCAATACATCACGATGGACTACTGCCGGTCGCCGTCGTACTAGTTCACTCAGCACTCGGAATTCTATACTAGTCAATATTATTTCTTTATTGCCTTGTAACCACACGCGACGCGCTGACAAATGCACGCTAATTCCTTCAAAATACAATACCTCACCATCGCCAGTACTGGTATTGGCAACAGCGCGACGCAACAACGCCGTCAGACGCGCCGCCAATTCCCGCGGCTCAAAAGGTTTAGGTAAATAATCGTCTGCTCCAATTTCTAACCCAACCACACGGTCAGTCATATCACCGCGCGCCGTGAGCATCATAATTGGCAAGCGTGGGTATTTTCGCCTGGCGATTTTGCACAACTCAAAACCGTCCATTTCTGGCAGCATCACATCAAAAATAGCGCCTTTGTATTCGCCACTGGCCAACAACTCCAACCCTTCGGAAGGCGTCTGTGCAACGGTCAGAGAAAAACCAAAGCGGCCGAGATAAGTAGATAGCAAATCGCCCAAACCGACATCGTCATCCACCAGCAAAAGAGGATTAACTTCATCCATGCTAACAATGTTATCAGACTGCACAGCCTTATAAAAAAAACGGGCAGGTCAAAATAGACTCTGCCCGTAGGAGAAGAAAACCATTAATTAATATTGCCTCTAAGCAAAGCGGAACGATGGCAAGCGTGATTATCACCGCCGTTAACATCATACACCACTGCTCTCTTACCAATCGCCAGAGAAAAACTGACAGCGAACATTCTCATAAACATATCAACCGATTTTTTCCAACGTAATTTATTCATAAATAATATTGCCAAATTAAAATAATTGATTTCAACTTTCGCTACATTGCTATTATGAATTGAACCATTCTATTACTATTGTCACCACAGAAACATAATGTTTCAATTTGTATCGGCCGGTAATTTTATTTTCCCAAATTATCACTTGTAAAGATGACTTTGGGAAAAAATCATAAAGAATAACCTCGCTCATCTATTTAGGACTCGGAAAATTTGATATGAACATTCGGCATTTTTATAGCACTCGTTATTTTTCTTTTTTTTGCATCATAATGTTAAATTCTATACTCAAATTGAACAGTAAAAATATACTAAAATAGTTTTCTTTTACAATACTTAACTGAAATTTAGGTGTAAATAATGAATAATTTTCCCATTACCTGAAAACGATATGAAGCGGTTATCGGATAAAGAATTACTAAGTGCCGTTGCCCGAAAGGCAACATCCATGTCCGTTCCTCAGCGGCGGCGTTTTTTACAAGCTGGAATGATTGTTGCGGGTACTGCCGCAGGTATTGCACAAACACCACGTACGGTTGCCGATACGCTTCAAGTAAAAGCATGGAGCAAGCAGCTCGGACGCGGCGTAGTTTCAGCACCTTACGGCTCACCCTCACGCCACGAGGCGCATGTCGTACGACGCAATGTCCCTTGGTTGACGGCAGACACGGTATCTTCAATAAGTTTCACACCGCTACACGAGTTGCACGGCATTATTACACCCAATGGATTGGTGTTTGAACGTTATCATGCAGGCGTACCAGAAATTCCACCGGAACAACACCAGTTGCTCATTCACGGCTTGGTAACGCGACCGCTGGTGCTAGAGATGAATGACCTCATGCGCTTTCCGTCAGTATCGGTCATTCACTTTTTAGAATGTCCAGCCAATGGCGGTATGGAATGGCGTGGCGCACAAATGGAAGCACTACAATTTACGCACGGGATGATTTCTTGTTGCGAATGGACGGGCGTGCCGTTATCTGTGGTGCTACAAGAAGCGGGTTTGAAACCGGAAGGAAAATGGATATTAGCCGAAGGTGCTGACGGTGCTGGCATGACGCGTAGCATTCCCATAGAAAAAGCTTTAGATGATGCGCTGTTGGCGTACGCACAAAACGGCGAACGATTACGTCCGGAACAAGGCTATCCGCTACGCCTCCTCAATCCGGGTTGGGAGGGCAATACTTCCGTTAAGTGGCTGCGGCGGCTAAAAGTCGGTGAACTACCGTGGCACCATCGTGAAGAAACTTCCAAATACACCGACCTCATGCCCGACGGACGATCGCGGCGTTTTACTTGGGTACAAGACGCCAATTCGGTAATTTTAAGTCCTTGCCCAGAAAAGCCGTGGACTGGCATGATCGGACGCTTTCATGAGATACGGGGGATTGCTTGGTCAGGACGAGGACGCATCAAACGTGTGGATGTATCAGATGACGGCGGAGTCAACTGGCGTCCGGCGCAACTTAAAGGACCAGTTCTCAGCAAAGCACTCACCCGGTTTGTCTTACCGTATGAATGGGACGGCTCCCCCAAATTGTTGCAAAGCCGCGCCGTTGACGAAACCGGCTATGTACAACCAACGTTGGCACAATTACGGGATATCCGCGGAGTGGAGTCCATCTACCATAAAAATTCTATTCACACCTGGGCACTCAGTAATGATGGTGCGGTTCGCAATGTACAAATTTCTTAATCTCTGCTGGATAGTGGTGCTGTCGGCAGTATGCTTGCCGACAATGGCCAAAGATGCCGGCACTTATGGTTTGGGGCGAGCGGCAACAGAAACCGATATAGCCGTCTGGGATATTGATGTCCGTTTTGATGGAGCTGGTTTGCCAGCAGGAAACGGTAACGTAGCACAAGGGGAAATGCTGTTTGATGCCAAATGCTCAGCCTGTCATGGAGATTTTGGCCAAGGCGAGGGACGTTGGCCTCCCTTAGCTGGTGGAAACGATACTTTGCGTCATCAAGGCGCTGATGGGCGCCCCGAAAAAACGGTCGGTAGTTATTGGCCTTATGTTCCACCGCTATTTGATTATATCCGCCGCGCCATGCCCTATGCTGCCCCCAAAACATTAACCGACGAAGAAACATATGCTTTGGTGGCTTATGTATTACGACTTAATGAAATTGTTGGTGATAATTTTACCGCCAATGCGCAAAGCTTACCGCAAATAGTTATGCCTAATCGCGATAATTTTTTTTTCGACCCGAGACCGGATTCCCCCAACACTGCTTGCATGGAAGATTGTGTCGATACCGGCACATTACGCTTGATTGAATCCATTACCGGCGTGACTCCAAGCGAACATCTTGGTATTAACAAAGAATCGTCGGCAGAAAAAATAATAAATGTAGGTGCAGTACACTACAAGGCGTCATGCGCAGTCTGCCACGCCGCCGGTGTCGCCGGAGCACCACGTGAAGGAGATAGCGTCGAATGGAAGCGACGTTTACAGGTCGGCGGCGAAGCGGCGCTAATTGACTCGGTGATTTCCGGTAAAGGGCTTATGCCACCACGCGGTGGCGGTGCACATCTTAGCGATGAAGACATTACCGCCGCCGCACGGTATTTGATTAGATTAGAAAAATCTAATTGATTTGGTAGCAGCGTCAAAACCTAACGAACTTTATTCAACCAAAGGAAAACTTTGCTCCTTAATATCGCATCCATATTTTGCGCTCATTCGTACAAATACGGAAAACTCTCCGCGACAACGATAAAATGCCGTACCTCGTTTGATTAATTATCCATACACTTGGCGCGGCAGCCACAGTGTTAATTCGGGAAAAATAATACACAGCGCCAGCCCCACAATCTGTAAAAGTAAAAACGGTAACGAAGAACGATAGATTTGTGCCATCGTGACTTCCGGCGGTGCTACACTTTTAAGATAAAACAGCGCATAACCAAAGGGGGGGCTCAAAAATGACATTTGCATGTTAACCATATACACCACACCAAACCACAGTGCCAAGTCGTCTGGCGCAACGCCGGGCAATCCAAATACTCCATCAAATGACAGCGTTTTCATCAGCGGCACAAAAATTGGCACAGCCAATAATAAAATTCCCACCCAATCAAGAAACATGCCTAATACCACCAACACAACCATCATCAGTATTAATATGCCGTAAGGCCCAAGACCCAATCCTGTGATAGTACGATTGATAAATTCTTGTCCATCGTTAAATATATAAAACCCCACAAATAAGGTAGCGCCAAAAATAATCCACAACACCATGCCGGTAACTTTGAGCGTAGAAACGGCAGCAGCGCGCATATTGGCGAGCGTCAGCCGCCCATGTATAGCCGACACCACAATAGCACCAAAACTGCCTACTCCGGCGGCTTCCACCGGCGTCGCTACACCAGTAAATATAATTCCTAATACAATGGCAATCAACGCGATAGGCGCGCCAAGATTTTTTAGCAATCGTAATTTTTCTCTGCTCGTCAATCGCTCATCCGGCGGTAACGCTGGTCCAAGTGCTGGATTGAGATAACAACGCACGGAAATATAAGCAATATACATGCCCGACAAAAGCAGCCCGGGAATGACGGCACCAATAAACAGTTCTCCCACCGATTGCTGCGCAACCACCGCAAATAAAATTGCAAGAATCGATGGTGGAATAAGAATGCCCAATGTGCCACCGGCCAATATAGAACCGCAAGCGATAGTAGTGTCATAGCGACGCCGAAGCATCGCTGGCAGAGCAATAAGTCCCATTGTCACTTCGGTAGCACCAATAACACCGCACATAGCCGCTAGTAATGTAGAAGCAATAACGGTAGAACTGGCTAAACCGCCGCGCAGGCCTCCCAACATTTTGTACACCATGTCAAATAGTTCTTCAATCACGCCAGCGCGCTCCAACATGGACGCCATAAAAATAAACATTGGTATTGCCGTGAGTTGATAATCAGTCATCAGCGGATACAGCCGTGATGGAATAATATTAAGCGCACTGGCGTTGCCAAAGATAAACAGAAAAATACAGGCCAGCCCGCCAGTAACAAAAGCCAGCGGTAACCCGAGCATCAAAAGCACCGCCAGCGAACCAAACATAAGAATGGTTAACCAAAAAATATCTATTTCAAAGCCCATAATTTATACGCCCGTATCAAGGCGGCGTAACGCCGCAATATCACTGAGCAGACGAACAACTCCCTGCAATAATATTAAAAAACCACCCAAAGGTAGGGCAAACTTAATTGGCCAATGTGGAATTGCCCATTCGGTAAATGATACTTCTTTGATTACAAAAGAATCGTGAAAAAAAATCCAGCCAGTTGCCAATAATGCACCGGTAAAAATAAAGAAAAAAACAGAAGTTACGACATCAGCGATAGCTCGTGCCCGCAACGATAAATGCATGTACACTACATCCACACGAACATGAGCCTTTTCGCGCAAACAAAACCCACCTGCTAACAGATATTGCATACCAAACATCAAATACATGCTTTCGTGTGCCCATGTGGTGGGCGAATTAAATATATAGCGAGCGATAACTTCATAATAAAAAACAAACACCGCCAAGAGCGTCCAATAAGCAATAAACTCCCCCACGAATTTGTTTATGGCAGATACGGTGCGCGAAAAAAAATCATTGTTAACTACCGTCTCCTCTTCTGGCTCCGGTAATACGGGTGCTGGCGAAGCTTGTGATACGTTGGCCAACCGCACACTACGCGGCAACAAAAAGCATTCCCACAACAAAATAATAAAAATTAAAATCGCCAGATAATAAGATGCGCTACGCCAACCATCCAAAGTGACAGCTAATTTTCTTTCAATCGCCGTTTTTGTTGTAATGTCATCGCGCAACGCGGTAATAGTCGCTTCAGCTTCTTCCTCTTCGGCCTCACGCAAATCAAATTGGGCAATTACAACGTCATTGTGCGCCACTGAATGCTGGTTTCGCGTTAGCCGTGCCTCTTGGTTACACAAAATAATTGCCACAAACAAAGCAACAAAAATCGCCGCCAACCAACTTTTAAGATACAACCGATGCACTCCCATTAAACCGCCTGTCAGGAGGAAAAAATACGCTAACGGTAATGATTTTCGCGATGCAGATTCGCGCGCCGGAAAATGTCGCGTTGCCAACATCAACAACAACGGCAACAAGAAAATGCTACCCCAGTACAGCCAGTGTGGCAAAACAAAAGTTAGCTCAGGCACGAATTAGTGGCGACAAAATTGGCAAAAGGCAAACAAAAATGCCCGCCTTTATAGCAGCGGGCATTATTTACAAGAAGTAATGATGATTAGAGCGAATACCCTTTAACCATTTTTGGCGTCACATAGCCTAAAGAGCCAGACATCATGTAATCCAATTGGATTTTGAAAGCTTCGGCACTCTCGGGAGATTTTTTGGCCCACTCAAACCAGATAGGCACCGCTAACGCAGTGAATTTTTCGACATCCGACTCGGACAAACGCGTAACGCGAGTTCCAGCAGCAGTAAGCTTGGGCCACGCCTCTTGGTCAGCTTTTTGAATGGCGGCGTGATGATGGACGGAATAAGCGTACACTTCGGCTTCTAAAAATTGCTTCATTTTCGGAGACAATGCATTCCAGGGTTCCATGCCTACCGTCAAATCCATCAAGTCAACCGGCTGATAAATGGACATAAACCCTTGCGGTCCTGTAGACACGTAATTAGTAACTTGATGAAAACCATATTCATAATTAAGAGCTGGACCAACATAATCAGCAGCGTCAATGGTGCCTTTTTCCAACGCCGGGAAAATCTCGCTGCCCGGCAACAAAGTGGTTTTAGCACCCGCCGCTTCAAATAGCTTTGCCACCATGCCACCCGGAGCCCGAAGTTTGCGCCCCTTAAAGTCATCAATAGAATTAATCGGAACTTTAGAATGAATAATGTTTGCACCATGATGAATAATACCAACAAAATGCATTCCCAATCTGGCATACGCTTTACGCGCAATTTCCAAACCACCCAAACCATAATAAAATACATCCCACTCGTGCGGTTGGCGCAAGCCCAGAGGGTAAGAACTCAAAAAAGCACCTAATGGCAGCTTCTGTTGATAATAAATCGTGAACGGATTAGCCGCCTCCAAAACACCATTTTTGACCGCATCGTAAAGCGAAAAATCGCCGACTACATCTTTGGCACCAAAAGGTTTAAAAGCTAATTCACCACCAGTTTTTTCCGCGATAGTACCGCACCAATCTTTAAAAACCTGCAATCCCAAACCACCCGGCCACGATGTTTGTATTTTCCAAGTAGTGGTTTCCGCAGCTTTGGCATTACGTATGTAAGGCATCGCCAACCCAGCACCAACAGCGGCACCCAAAAAGCGACGACGGGAATGTTTTGCGTTAGATTTTTCCATTTTTTTCTCCTGTTTGATATTTAAATATGCAAACGATAACGCAAACCGCGTCCGTCCACTCTCTCGTGTGAAATATAACACAAATCATGTGTGGAAATTAGGGCAACGCCCCAACAAAAATTATGACAAGGAGCTCCTCCGAAAAACGGTTTTTCCGAAGATAACGATTACGGTATTTTTCTAATGCGCCGCCACACCGCCGCCAAATGACAATGCCACTGTTGGCTCGCCGCCCTTTTCCACTTTTACCGCACAGTATTTAAATTCCGGAATTTTTCCGTCCGGATCCAACACCGGATTAGTCAGCATGTTGGCCGCCGCCTCGTAGTAGCAAAACGGTATAAATACCGCACCACGCGGTACACCACCATCTCCACGAGCCGTTAAACTAACCGCGCCGCGCCGCGAACGCACAGTCACGGTATCACCTGCTTGTAGTTGTGCAGATGACAATTCTTGTGGATTTATATACACCGTTGGCGCTGGCTCCAAAGCATCTAGCACCCGCGTTCGCCGAGTCATCGCGCCAGTATGCCAGTGCTCCAGTTCACGTCCGGTGATCAATACTAATGGATAATCAGCATCAGGACGCTCAGCGGCAGGCGAAAATGCCGCCGGCACAAAACGCCCCAATCCATCAGTAGTGGGAAATTTTTCGGTAAAAATAATCGGCTCTCCGGCATCTCCAACAGCACGGCAAGGATATGTCACCGAATGTTCGGACTGCAACCGCTCCCACGTAATGCCGGCAATAGATGGCATGGCTCGCCGCATTTCTTCAAATACTCGCCGTACACCAGAATTTTCGCCACGATACTTCCACTTTAAGTCCAGCCGCCGCGCAATTTGTTGAATAATCCACAAGTCCTGCCGCGCCAAACCGGGAACATCCAACGCTCGTCGCCCCAGCTGTACCATGCGATCAGTATTAGTAAATGTGCCAGTTTTTTCGACAAACACCGACGCCGGCAACACCACATCCGCCAACGCTGCGGTTTCAGTAAGAAAAATATCTTGCACCACCAGCATTTGTAAAGATGCCAGCCCCTGACGTGCGTGCGCTGCATCAGGATCGGACATAGCGGGGTTCTCTCCCATCACATACATGCCGCAAATTTCGCCCTGACAAGCAGCGTCAATTACCTCAACCACAGTCAGTCCCGGCTTGTTGTCCAACGGCATTCCCCACAGCTCTTCAAATCGTTTCCGTGCACTCTCATCATCCACACGCTGATAATCGGGAAACATCATTGGAATTAACCCTGCATCCGAAGCGCCCTGCACATTATTTTGTCCGCGCAAGGGATGCAAACCACATCCAGGACGGCCAATATTGCCGGTCATCATAGCCAGCGCAATCAGACAACGGGCATTATCGGTGCCATGTGTATGCTGTGACACACCCATACCCCAAAAAATCATCGCTCGCTCAGCAGTACCATACAAGCGTGCCGCTTGGCGAATTTCCTCTGCTGGAATACCGCAAATGTCTTCCATTTTTTCCGGCGGGCAAGTCAACGCTTGCGCCCGCAATAATTCAAAATCTTTAGTGCGAGAACGAATAAATTCTTCATCCGTTAGATTTTCAGTAATGATAACGTGCATCATAGCGTTGAGCAATGCTACGTCAGAATCAGGCTTCATCTGCATTGTGATTTCGGCATGCGCCGCCAATTCTGACCGACGTGGATCGGCGACAATAAGGCGCGTACCGCGCGCAGCAGCATTTTTCATCATTGTCGCGGCAACGGGATGATTAACCGTAGGATTGGCGCCAATGACAAATGCAACATCAGCCTGCAATACATCCGACACTTGATTAGAAACAGCACCGGAGCCGATACCCTCCAACAGCGCTGCCACTGAAGAGGCGTGACACAAACGAGTGCAGTGGTCCACATTGTTAACACCAAACCCTGTGCGTACTAATTTTTGAAACAAATATGCTTCCTCATTGCTGCCCTTGGCCGAACCAAAACCGGCGAGCGCACCACCACCTTTCTCGTCACGAATCGCTCGCAAACCATCAGCGGCAAAATCAAGTGCTTGCTTCCAATCAACCTCGCGAAACACGTCTCGCCAATTATCAGGTTCTAACAGCCCGTTTGCGTCTTTAGGCACATCATCACGACGAATCAGTGGACTTGTCAACCGATGTGGATGGTGCGCGTAATCAGCACCGTAGCGGCCTTTCACGCACAAACGGCTGTGATTAGCCGGTCCGTCACGTCCTTCTACATACGAAATGCGATTGTCTTTAACATGGTAAGTAGTTTGACAACCAACACCACAATACGGGCATAATGAAGGTACAGATTTTTCCTGCTGCTGCAACAATATATCGCCAAAAGGCGCCAGCGCTCCGGTCGGACAAGCTTGCACGCATTCGCCACAGCCGACACAGGTACTCTGCCCCATTGGTGTGTCAAAATCAAACACAATCCGAGCGCTTGCACCACGTCCAGCATAGCCGATAACGTTGTTTACCTGCTCTTCGCGACAGGCTCGTACACAACGAGTACATTGAATACAGGAGTCCAGATTCACCGTCATTGCCGGATGCGATTTATCTGGCGGCGGTTGTTGGCGGGCAGCAAAACGTGTCTCCTTCACATCCAATTCTTGTGCCCACCGAGTAAGCTCCGAGTCTGCTTTGCGCACAGTAGTAGACGTATCGGCGATAAGTAATTCCACAATCATTTTTTGTGCATGGCGAACGCGGTTGTTGCTGGCAGAAACTTTCATACCCGCTGCCGGCTGGCGGCAGCAAGACGGCGCCAAGGCACGCTCTCCATCAATTTCTACCATACAGGCACGACAGTTGCCGGCTGCACGATACCCCTGCTTGTAACATAGGTGCGGAATCTCCACGCCATAGCGGCGTGCGGCTTCCAAAATATTTTCGCCGGCGTAAGCGATAACTGGTTGATTATCCAGTTCAAATTCCACCGCCTCTGCCGATGGTGACAATGTATGTTGAGGCATAAAAAACTCTCTTTCTTTGACTGGAATTGTACCAGTCATGCGGCAACCGCATAGCAATTTTTATTACACATTTATAATGTGTGGCATGATGGATTGTAGTAAAAACATTGCTCCCTGCCAACACCGCACAAGTGAATAAAAAAATCGCTTCCACTTCATCGCTGTCGCGGGCACAGTTTGACTTGCAATCGCCTTATGCGCCAATGGGAGACCAACCGCAGGCAATCACACAACTCAGTGCTGGCCTCGCCGCCGGACAACCCGCACAAACGCTGATGGGTGTGACCGGCTCCGGCAAAACCTATACCATGGCTAATGTCATTGCCAAACATGGGCGTCCCACAATGGTGATGGCACACAATAAAACGCTAGCGGCACAATTGTATGCCGAATTTCGAGAATTTTTCCCACAAAATGCAGTGGAATATTTTGTTTCCTATTACGACTACTACCAACCTGAAGCCTACGTACCGGCACGCGATTTGTTTATTGAAAAAGACTCCAGCATTAACGAACACATAGAACAAATGCGATTATCGGCAACTAAAGCGCTGATGGAACGACGCGATTGCATTATTGTCGCCACCGTATCGGCAATTTATGGCATCGGCGACCCAGTGGATTATCACAGCATGATTTTGCATTTAAAGAACGGTGACTCGCTGTCACGCGAAAGCATTATCAAACGTCTAGTTACTATGCAGTATGAGCGCAATAAAGCCGATTTTAAACGCGGTGTTTTTCGTGTGCGTGGCGACACTATTGATATTTTCCCAGCAGAAAATGCCGATCACGCGGTGCGTGTGGATTTATGCGATGATGAAATAGAAAGCCTTTTTTTATTTGACCCACTAACCGGTCGCAAACACCGCCGAGTAGAGCGTTATACGGTGTACCCCTCATCGCATTACGTAGCACCGCGCAGCACTCTGTTACGCGCTATGGCAGCGATTAAAGAAGAACTGGTAACGCACTCGGAGGAGCTACGTACCACTCGACGTGAATTGGAAGCAGTGCGGCTAGAAGAACGGGTGCGCTTTGACTTGGAAATGATGGAAACAATGGGATTTTGCAAAGGCATTGAAAATTATTCGCGTCACTTATCAGGACGACAACCCGGTGAACCACCACCAACGCTGTTTGACTATCTGCCCGCCGATGCTCTGCTATTTATTGATGAATCACACGTGACCATTCCGCAGTTGGGTGGCATGTTTCGCGGCGATCGCTCGCGCAAAGAAACGCTGGTGCAATACGGATTTCGCCTGCCGTCAGCGTTGGATAACCGACCATTAAAATTTGAAGAATTTGAAAAGCTCAAACCACAAGCAGTTTATGTATCAGCCACACCGGCGAAATATGAGCTTAGCACCACCAGTCATATGGTACAACAAGTGTTACGCCCCACCGGTCTAGTAGACCCACAAGTGCTAGTGCGTCCGGCGCGCACTCAAGTGGATGATTTGTGTGGTGAATTGAAAGAACGAACGGCGCGTGGGGAGCGGGTACTGGTAACCACGTTGACCAAGCGCATGGCTGAACAATTTACAGAATTTCTCACTGAAACGGGAGTGCGGGCACGCTATTTACACGCCGACATAGACACCGTAGAACGCGTGGAAATCTTACGCGATTTACGGCTAGGCACTTTTGACGTGCTAGTAGGTATTAATTTATTGCGCGAAGGATTGGATTTGCCTGAAGTGTCGTTGGTTGCAATTTTTGATGCTGACAAGGAAGGTTTTTTGCGCTCCGAGCAATCACTCATTCAAACCATGGGGCGAGCAGCACGACATATCAATGGCACGGCCATCTTGTACGCAGACAAAGAAACCGGATCAATGCAAAGGGCACTGGCCGAAACGCAGCGGCGGCGCGACATACAAGTGGCATACAATAAGCGCCACGGCATCCACCCCGAAAGCATAAAAAAAGCAGTGCATGACATAATTAAAACGGGCGAAGACGTAACGGAACCTACCGCACCGCGTAACAACCGCCGCCTCAGCGAGGCCGAAGCGGGGCGCGAATTACGGCGCCTAGAAAAGAAAATGCATAAACATGCCCGCGATTTAGAATTTGAGCAGGCGGCGGATGTGCGCGATCAAATTCGCATTATCAAGCGCCAAACACTGGGCGTCACCACAGACAATGCTGCATAACCGCCGGTATCAAAAATGACAATCAGCGCGCTGTTATCGGTTATCGGCTTACTATTACTGATTGAAGGCGTATTTTTGCTGTTTGTACGCGAATCATCATGGCGGCGATTTTCTCAAATAATCACCGAAATAACTGTCGGCCAGGTACGTACTGTCGGCATAATCATGGTCTGTTGTGGTTTATTGTTACTGGCGTTTTTTTAGTAGCTCTTCGTATTTTGTTGTTCAACGCATTTCACAAAAACCGCATAAAAAATAAATTGTTTCAATTAACCTACTTTTTATCTTACCCTATCTTTACAAATCCGGAAATTTTTTAAATATTTCTGAACAACCTACCTATATCCCATATCAAGTCACGTTGAACTTATACAAAAAATGGATACAATCGCAACATGACTACACCACAGGATATTCTTGATTTTTGGTTCGGCGACATAGCTGACGGCTGGACAACAGAAGACCACAGCACACTTTGGTTCCTAGGACGCGCTGATGATGATGCGCGCATTTTCGCACGCTTTGGCAATGACATTATTCGCGCCATAAACGGCGATTTTGAGGAATGGCTACAAACACCTGAAGGCACGTTGGCACTTATCCTTTTACTGGATCAGATGACACGCGCAACACGCCGCGGCACGGTAACAGCGTTTGCCGGCGATGCACGGGCATTGCAAATTTGTCAAGATGGTATCACCGCGGGTAGTGATCAAAAACTACCACCAGTGTACCGAATTTTCTTTTATCTGCCACTAGAGCACAGTGAAAATCTTGCCCATCAGGAACGCTGTGTTGCGTTGTACGCCACCTTGCGACAAAGCACGCCGGAACGGGAAAGTGAACTTGCCCAAACATACGTTTACGCACTCAAACACCGTGATATCATCGCCCAATTCGGTCGCTTCCCACACCGCAATGAAGTACTAAACCGCACCGACACAGTAGAAGAAAGAACGTACCTGGAAAGCACTGACGAACGCTTTGGTCAGCAAGCAAAATAACTGTGACAGATTTTCTGTTCGCCAACTGAATGAAATAAAAAGTCAATGACTATGACAACCGTTTTTTTAATGCGGTTATCACATTATTTAGTCACTTCAATAAAAAATAATAAAGTGATAATGTAAATTTCACAAAATACCACGTATTGATAATTCGCAAATGACAAGCACGCCTATTTTATGGGAACCTTCGGAAGCACGTCAACAAAACAGCCGCATGGTGGAATTTATTGATGCTATAAATCAGCGATACAATTTATGCTTGCCTCGCCAATATGCGCCACTATGGGAATGGTCAGTAAATGAACCTGCATTATTTTGGGAGGCTGTATGGGATTTCTTTGGTGTTATTGGCGATAAAGGCGAGCGGCGGCTGATACATCCCAAATCCATGTTCGGTGCACAGTTTTTTCCCGATGCGAAATTAAATTTTGCTGAAAACTTGCTTACCCATGCGGACGAGCGTCCTGCACTCATCGCTTGGAACGAAAACGGGCAAGCACAAACACTCAACCGTGCCGACCTGCTAACGCAGGCACAACAACTGGCCGGCTGGTTGCGGCTCAATGGCGTTGGTCCCGGTGACCGCGTGGGTGCCTATCTGCCAAATATTCCTGAAACTGTCGTCGCTTTTTTGGCAACAACATCGCTAGGAGCCATATTTTCTTCCTGCTCCATGGATTTCGGTGCTGACGGCGTAACTTCTAGGCTAGGACAAATCACACCCACCATATTAATTACCGCTGACGGTTATCGTTATGCTGGTCGAGACATTTCTCGGCAAGACACCGTTGCCGATATTATGGCGCGCATTCCTTCCGTACGTGCCGTCTTAACCGTTCCCTATTTACACAAAAATGCCGCGCCAATAGCGGGGGGGTGTCTTTGGCAAGACGCTTTAACTACCGAACCGATAACAGATTTTTATCCGTGTGCGTTCAACGACCCACTGGTCATTTTATTTTCATCAGGAACCACCGGTGCGCCTAAATGTATCGTTCACAATGTAGGTGGCGTTTTATTGCAACATCTTAAAGAGTTAGGGTTACACACCGATTTACACGCTAATGAAAGTATTTTTTACTTCACTACGTGCGGCTGGATGATGTGGAATTGGTTAGTGAGTTCACTCGCTTTACAAGCGACGCCGGTGCTTTTTGAGGGGGATCCCACACACCCATCACCGGCGGTATTATGGGACATGGCGGATGCCTGTTCGGTAACGGTATTTGGTGCTTCTGCCAAATATGTAGACACGTTACGCAAAGCGAGTATCGCCCCACGACATACTCACCAATTGAAAATGTTGCGCACAATTTGTTCTACTGGATCACCGCTACTAGCCGACAGCTTTAAATATGTGTACAGCAACATTAAAGCAGACGTACAATTGGCGTCTATTTCTGGCGGAACTGACATTGTGTCATGTTTCGTTTTGGGCAATCCGCTAGATAAAGTGCGATTGGGAGAGATTCAATGCCGAGGGCTGGGCATGACGGTAGATGTGTACGACGATGCTGGGCAACCATTACGCAATGCGCCGGGAGAATTTGTGTGCACAACACCTTTTCCCAGTATGCCGGTTATGTTTTGGGATGATGAAGATGGCACAAAATACTATAACGCTTACTTTTCCCGTTTTCAAAATGTGTGGGCGCACGGCGATTGGGCAACGCTCACTGCTCACGGTAGCCTTGTAATTCACGGACGTTCAGACGCCACACTTAATCCCAGCGGAGTGCGCATTGGCACGGCAGAAATTTATCGCCCTGTAGAAGCCTTTGATGAAATCGCCGAAGCCTTGGCGGTGGGACAAGAATGGCAGGATGACCAGCGGGTGATATTATTTGTGCGTTTGGCTGTGGAAACGGTACTAGATGATATATTGCGCGAACGGTTACGCACCGCCATTCGCCAAAGTGCTAGCCCCCGCCATGTACCAGCCAAAATTATCGCCGTTGCCGACATGCCCCGCACTCGCTCAGGAAAAATTAGCGAAATTGCAGTTAGAGATATTATTCACAATCGTTCAATTAAAAATTTAGAAGCGCTGACAAATCCGGAAACGCTAGATTATTTTAAAAACCTGTCAGAATTGCAAGGTTAAACGAAAAATAAAATATTTTGCACGTTGTTATAAATTCAAACACCCTTACAACGCGCTACTATCTCATCAAATTATCACGATACTAAACGAAAGTTCTCACTTATGAATATCGGTTTTTTGGCTACCTCAGGTCTTTTCTACATGCTGGTTGTCTGGTACGTTGCCCCTCGTCATGTTAGTGTTAATCAATTTTTTACTGGCAAATCTAATAAAAAAACAGAACCCGCTTTTTTATTATTAGCCGCCAGTGCCGCTATCAGTTGGATATTTGCCAAATCTATTGTTAATTCCGCTGCACTGACTCACGCTTTTGGTCTGTGGGGCGGATTCGGTTACGCTATTTATTATTTATCCTTTATCGTTGTGGCAGTAACGATTTATTTTTTGCGCGTGCACGGTGGTTACCGTTCATTACCAAATTTTATTTCTACGCGCTACGGCGCACTGTGCATGAAACTTTTTATTATCGCCATCGCCATTCGCTTGTTTAACGAGGTATGGTCTAACACCAAAGTAGTGGGACTCTTTTTTGGCGACGAGGGTGGCGGCGGTTACTGGCTGGCGGTAATAATATTCACACTTTTTACCGCATTTTATACACTCAAAAGCGGCTTACGCGGCAGCCTGCTTACTGACGGTCTGCAAATGTTACTGGCTTCAATTTTGCTGGTTATTGTAATGGCAAGCATTTTGCCGTCATTTTCCGGCGGCTTGCCCGCCGCTACTGAAACACAAGTAGCCGGTGGCATTACCTTTGCGCTATTGGCGCTGGTACAAATCACCTCTTACGGTTTTCACGATCCGGTTCTCACCGACCGCGCCTTTGTAACCAATCCCAAACGCATGTTGGGTGCTTTTTGTCTGGCCGGACTGGTTGGTGGCACATTTATCGTGCTTTTCGGTCTGACCGGTCTGTATGCCAAAACCATTGGTCACGAAAACGGCAATATCATGGCCAGCATTGCCGGTGCGGTGTCACTGCCGCTGCTTATTGTATTCAATGTCATGATGCTAACCTCGGCAGGATCTACACTAGATTCCACTTTTTCTTCTACTGCAAAAATGACGGCTCTCGATTTCAACCAACAAGCCACCGCTGATCAAAAGGCACTCTCCAAAGGGCGTATTTCAATAGTAATTATCGCTCTCTTGGGCAATCTACCTTTGCTGTCACTGTATTTAGGCGATAAAGTGGGGCCAGCGATTATCGCCGCCACAACCATTAGCGGCACGATGGTAATGGGATTGGCACCAATTTTTCTGTTATCATTTATTCGCCGAGCAGGCGTGTTGAGCTTTCATTTGTCGTTTTGGGCTGGGTTAGCACTGGGTATCTGGCTTGCGGTAGCGAAAGCTTCCGTTCCGGCATGGATGATCATCGGTAGCGGAAAATATGCCGTGCATTTAGGTGTAAATGTGTGGGGATTAGCATTGTGTTCCCTATTGTATGTAGCTGCTGCATTTATTGTGCCTGCTAAGTCAATAGCGAAAAATTAAAATCAATCCCCGTCAATAACGCCAATATTTCCGTTATTGACGGGGAAATCTAGATTATTCTTGTATCCGGTTACTTACCGCTTTAAAACGCTAGCCAATCCCGGCATGGGGCTGCCTTCTATAAATTGCAAAAACGCTCCTCCCCCTGTAGACAAATAAGAAATGCCACTTTTTACTTCGCTTTGCGCTACCGCCGCCAGCGTATCGCCACCACCTGCCAGCGAATACGCTGGTGATGCTGCAATCATTGCTGCCAGCGCCCGAGTGCCAGCAGAAAATGGCGGCTGCTCAAACCATCCCAAAGGACCATTCCAAATAATAGTTCCTGCCTTGGCCAACACTCTGCCATAAGCAGCGCAAGCGGCGGGACCGACATCCACGATACGACCATCCCCAATATCGGACAACTCAGATAGCCGTAACACCCGAATATTTTCACCACTTCCATCAACAACCGTCACATCTTCTGGTAATAATGTTTTATCGGCATGCGCACTGAGAAACTTTTTGGCCTCGCCAAGCATGTCGTGCTCAGCTAGTGAGTTTCCGATTGGGTTTTCTTCCGCCAGCAACAAAGTATTGGCAATACCGCCTCCGGCAATTAAATAGTCACACGTTTGCATTAAATTATTTAACGCAGCAAGTTTGGTAGATACTTTGGCGCCACCCACCACCGCTACCACCGGTTTGGTGGGATTAAACAACGCTTTTTTCAACGCTTCCACTTCAGCTTGAAGTAACAAACCAGCGCAACACGCTGATGTGGCTTGTGCTAATGCGCTAGTAGACGCTTCAGCACGGTGGGCAGTGGCAAAGGCGTCCATCACAAATACGTCACCCAGTGTTGCGTAACGGGCAGCAAGATCTGGGCTGTTTTCTTTTTCTCCAACGTTAAAACGCGTGTTTTCCAGCATCCATACTGCGCCCGGAGGCGGCTGTTGTGTCGGCCAATTCCGACAAAAAACCACGTCTTGGCTAATTAAATTTTGTAACTGTGCCGCCACTGGTGCCAATGAACGTGCCGGATTAGGCTCACCTGCTCGCGGACGTCCCAAATGCGACAGGCACAATACGCCACCGCCATTTTCCAAAATATGGTGAATGGTCGGAAGCGCCGCACGAATACGCGTGTCATCGGTGCAGTTGCCATCCACCATCGGCACGTTAAAGTCCGCGCGCAACAATGCAATTTTCCCATGCCAATTAATGTCAGTAAGCGTATAAAAGTCAAATGCTGACATACGTTATTCGGCCATCACCGCAGCAACATCTACCATCCGACAAGCAAAACCCCACTCATTGTCATACCAAGCCATCACTTTAACCAACCGTTTATTCATTACTTGGGTTTGAGTCGCATCAAAAATAGAAGAATATACGGTGTGATTAAAATCGGATGACACCAAAGGCTCATCATTAACGGTCATAACTCCAGTAGGCATGTTTGCCGCAGCCTTCCGCATCATGTCATTAATGGCGTTGGCATCGGTATCATTAGCCAGTAAGCAAGTCAAATCTACCAGAGACACATTTTTGACCGGCACCCGAGCGGCAACACCGTTTAGTTTGCCGGCAAGCTCGGGGATTACTAATCCAACCGCTGCCGCCGCCCCAGTTTTGGTCAGAATAATGGATTCGCCAGCTGCCCGCGCCCGCCGCAGATCTTTGTGTGACTCATCCAGTATTTTTTGGTCGTTCGTAGAGGCGTGCACCGTACTCATCCAGCCACATTCAATACCGACGTTATTGTGCAAGGTTTGAGCAACCGGTGCTAAGCAATTGGTAGTGCATGATGCAGCGGAAACAATAGCACATTTTTTTTCGGTAAGAACGCTATGGTTTACCCCGTACACTACCGTCGCGTCGGAATTTTTTCCCGGCGCGGAAATTAGAACCTGCTGGGCACCAGCTTGCAAATGGCGTGCCGCATCATCACGAGCTGTAAAAATTCCTGAGCATTCCATTACCAGTTGTGTATCGGTAGCCTGCCAGTTAATATCGTCAATATTGGTATGACGACTGTAAGGAATACGATTCCCGTTAACAAGCAAAGCATCACTACTCACTTCCACTGAGGCGGCGAAACGCCCGTGAGTACTGTCATAACGCAACAAATGCGCGGCGATATTAATATCGGAACGGCTGTTAATGGCGGAAATGCAAACATCGTCACGCCCACTTTCTACTAACGCTCGTAATACACAGCGACCAATGCGCCCAAAACCATTAATACCGACCCGAATAAACATATGCTATCCTCAAAATGTTACGATTATATAACGCCTTCATTGTCGCAATTAGTCGCTTTTTTATCCGCTTTCAAATCTAATCTTTTTTTCTGCGCAACGATGACTATAATTACCCTCACTCATGTATGAAAATCAACCATTTCCACGCGCGATAATAAATGTGAATGAAATCGCAAAGAATTTTATTTCCCACTGCTAGCAATGTCAAATTTGATAAAAAAAATTCTCGCGCGCAAAGTGCCGGCTATCACCAATCAAACCGCACTGACCTCTTTTATTGATGGCAGTAGTGCTTATGTCGCACAGTCAACCTTGTATGGTTATATCAAAACACGCGCAGGATTCGAATATTTTCGCCTATTTGACGACAAGATTTTTGTGAATTCTATTAATGTCGCTAAATGGAACATTTATGCCGCCTGCGTTAGCGATTTAACGCTATTTTGCGGTGCTCATATTCGCCAACAATTACAAACCTCTGATAATTTATTAACCGTTTTCATGGCTACTTGTGCCGAAAGCGCCTTTGCCGAACACGGCACACCGACAGATGCTGGCGATGATTATGTAAAGTTAGTACAAAAAGCCCTGGAGCGCGTCCGCACTGTTTATTGGTTGGATTTACCCGCTGATGAAAGCCCTTTTTCACACAGCCCTGATGCGCTTGTTTATTGGTCGCCAATCGCCGACAATCACAAAAAACATGATGCCGCTATCGTTAAAAATTCCATTACTTTTAAGTGGAAAGAAATACGCGATAATTTTCGCCATCAAGCAAACTTACCTGCTCTTGCAAATGAAATATTACAGCAAAAAACGTAATTAAAAATAACCGCGTAAATTGTTATATACGTCGTAAATTATGCGCGCAATATCACTTTCAAGTGGAAATGACAGCATGCCGAATGTCGAATAACCCAAAAACAATGGCATTAGATAAAAACGGAACATATAAAAAAACCATGCTACATAAAGCGGCACCATAGGACGCAATAAAAATTTTGGGGTAATCGGTGCAAAACAACGTAATAAAGGATTGGTAACGCGAACGAAAAACTTCATAAAGAAAAAGTTTGATGTCTCTGGTAGAAAAATATTCATGCCAAAACGCCCGATAAGCGTCCACATCGCGGCGCCCATCACATAATCAATCACGATAACCCAAATCGGGAAAGGGTCAGCGGCTAAATCCATTCAAGTTAACTGCCTTGTTGAATATTAAATAAATCGGGGCAACAAATGTCGCCCCGATTGAAAACGGTTCAAGCGAATTAATGCCTATTGTCCCAGCACCGTTTTGCCTCGCGGAATACGAATTTCATCCACCATACGCTGGGTTTCTTCATCCGGCTCTTCAGTTGCCAGCGATACTGTTACCATTAATATCAAACTGGCTGTCATGCCGACTATACCAAACCGCAGATGATCTAATCCCAAAATTGGCTCTCCACCCCAAAATCGGACATACATTAAGTACAGCACGCCGGATAAAAAGCCACCGGCAATGCCTGCAATGGCACCCTGTTTGTTAGCACGCTTCCACCAGACGCCAAGCACCAGCGGGAAGAACAAGCCCGAATTGGCAAAATTAAATGCCCAAGCAACTGCACCAAGAATTGAAGTGAGCTTTAAGCTAGCTATAAAGGCACTGAACGCCCCGATAGCAATGAGCAAAACTCGTGCCACAATCAGCCGCTTTTTTGTATCTGCCTGCGGATCAATAATTTTGTAGTACAAATCGTGACTCAATGCATTGGCGATTGCCAACAACAATCCGTCAGCCGTGGACATGGCGGCGGCCATGCCGCCAGCGGCGACTAGTCCTGAAATAACATAAGGCAATCCCGCAATTTCTGGCGTTGCCAGCACCACGATATCACCGCGCATGAAGAACTCATTAATCTGCAACAAGCCATCACCATTGCTGTCAATTACTTTAAGAAAGCCGACATTGGACCATTTTTGCACCCAATCCAGCATCTGTACATCGGCAATCGCTTTGCCAATCAAACCAGTCGGCAAGCTGGGGTCTAACACCTGTAACTTGGTCAGTGTTGCCAGCGCCGGCGCCGTGAAATACAGCAGAAAAATAAATAACAATGACCATGCCACTGATTGACGTGCCTCACGCACCGAAGGAGTGGTGAAATAGCGCATCAAAATATGCGGCAACGAGGCGGTTCCCAACATCATACACAATACCAAAGTAACGAATTTCCATTTAGACAACCAATCATCACCGGCAAAAGCATGCAAAGTTGTCAGCGATTTGAGACCGGCAACACTTTCCGTAGGGTTGAGTATGCCCACCTGATGCATGACTTCCAACTCGGCTACTCGCATCACCGCATCACCGTAACCAAAATGCGGAATAATGCCAAATCCCTGCTTGTTAGACATCCACACTACCGGCACGACATAGGCGATGATAAGGACAATGTATTGTGCTACCTGAGTCCAAGTTACCGCGCGCATACCACCAAGCATTGAACACAATAAAATTCCCAACAAACCAAACCACACACCCACTTCAAAAGGAATTTGTAAAGCCCGCGACGCGATGGTACCGGTGGCGTTGATTTGGGCTGTCACATAAGTAAATGATGCAAACACCAATACCACTACGGCACAAAACCGCGTGATATTGCCACCATAACGCACGCCAACAAAATCCGGAACTGTATAGCAACCAAATTTGCGCAGGTATGGTGCTAATAACGAAGCCACCAAAACATAACCGCCGGTCCAGCCAACGACAAAGGCAAGATAACCGTAACCGCCAAAATAAATACCTCCGGCCATAGCGACAAAAGAAGCACCAGACATCCAGTCCGCCGCCGTTGCCATGCCGTTGTACAACGCTGGGACTTGCCGCCCGGCGACATAATAAGCATCTACTTCCATCGTGCGCGACAAAAAGCCAATAATGGCATAAATCGCAATAGTAAAAGCCACAAACATAATGCCGATAGCTTCTGCTGAAACACCTGCTTGCTCCAATATCGCCATCAACGCGATAAATAATAAAAATCCTCCAGTGTACAGACCGTACACCTTAGCGATGTTGTCAATAAAATTTCCTTTAAACATGGTGAGATCCTTAATTAATTTTCTTTATTTGATTCTGTTTCGTGCATTTCGTGCACGCCAAACTCTTCATCAATCTTATTTTGTCTGTTTACCATCCAAAAAATTAACACAACAAAAATAAACAACGAGCCTTGCGCCGCCATATAAAAGCCGAGCGGAAAACCCAGAAAATAAATGTTATTGAGCGCATTTCCAAACCAATGCACCACATAACTAAACACAAACCAAATGCCCAGCGTAGTGAACATTAGCTTACGAGTTCGAGACCAATGCTCGTTATTATTGTTTTCCATGCTTCTCTCCTCGCCAACATAAAATTTTGTCAGCAGTATTTTCACCGTATTTATAACATAAAATGATTATTTTTACGTTAATTTGATAAAAAATAATCATTTTATGTTCAAAGTTAACGTAACGATGACTGTTATGATTAGATTTTCACTATCACTTTTGATTGGTTCGGTGGCACAAGGAATTACGATGAATAAATTATCACTTTTTTTATTGTTATTATTATGCGCACCCACAATGGCGGCACCCAAAGCCGAATTGTGGGATTACTGGCAGGCGCACAACTCGCAAAGCACAGAAACAGTGACGCATGATGCTTGGGATACCTTTTTACAAAAACATCTATCCACACGCGACGACGTTGCCGTACTGGACTATTCAAACGCCAGCGCCGACAAAAAATTATTAGACAGTTATCTCAAGCGCTTATCTCAAACGCCCGTACGAATGCTCAATCGTGATGAACAGCGCGCTTTTTGGATCAATTTATATAACGCATTGACGGTACGAACGATATTAAAAAATTATCCGGTGGATAGCATTCGCGATATTTCTTCAGGCTTTTTATCTTTTGGTCCTTGGGATGAAAAAATTATCACGATAGAAAACACAGAGTTATCGCTTAACGATATTGAGCATCGCATTTTACGTCCTATTTGGCAAGATGCGCGACTACACTACGCCGTTAATTGCGCCTCTATTGGCTGCCCCAATCTGGCAGCACACGCTTTTACCGCCACTAACGGAGAAGCCTTATTAGAAGCTGCAGCTGCGGCTTATATCAATCATCCGCGCGGTGTACAAATCCAAAACGGTGTTTTACACGTTTCCAGCATTTATGACTGGTTTAAAATAGATTTCGGAAACGACGACATCGGCGTGATTGCTCATCTAAAAAAATATGCTGAACCATCATTATTTGCCAAACTACAAAATATTTCAGCCATCGCTAAATACGATTATGATTGGTCACTCAACGACAAATAACCGCCCTAAAAAATTTGATAGGCAGTAGCCTATTTGTCTTCTGACACCCTTGACATACCACAAACACCAGTACGCGCTGTTTCTACAATATTTCCCGCACAGGCTGCCAAAAAAGCATTCAGCTTTTTGCGATCGCCGGTAACTTGAATAATGAATGTTTTGGTACTCACTCCAACAATAGACGCGCGAAAAATATCAGCCAACCGTTTCATTTCTTCACGTTCATCACCTTCAGCACGGACTTTAACCAGCATCAATTCACGCTCAACATGGCGGCCTTCGGTAATGTCAGAAACTTTAAATACTTCTATTAACTTGTGTACCTGTTTGGTTATTTGTTCAATCACCGTATCGTCACCGGCGGTAACAACGGTCATACGCGATAACGTTGGGTCTTCGGTTGGCGCTACTGTTAGCGATTCGATGTTGTAACTGCGAGCAGAAAATAGCCCTGCCACCCGTGATAACGCACCAGATTCGTTTTCCATCAAAATGGAGAGTACGCGCCGCATCACAAATCTTCCGCCAGCACCATTTCAGACAGCCCTTTGCCCGCCGCTACCATCGGATACACATTTTCCGTTTGGTCGGTGACAAAATCCATAAATACCAGCTCATCCTTGCGCGCAAACACCTCGCGCAATGCCGGCTCCACATCTTCTGGACGCTCTACGCGCACTCCAGAATGACCGTAGCTTTCGGCTAGTTTGACAAAATCTGGCAAAGCGTCCATATACGATTCGGAATAGCGATTACCATGAAAAAATTCCTGCCACTGGCGCACCATACCCATGTAGCGATTGTTAAGATTGATGATTTTTACCGGCAGACGATACTGCTTACACGTAGATAATTCTTGAATGCACATCATAATACTGGCCTCACCGGTCACGCAAGCAACAGCCGCCCCAGGATGCGCCAATTGCACTCCCACTGCCGCCGGCAGACCAAAACCCATCGTCCCCAACCCGCCAGAGTTAATCCACCGCCGCGGTTTATTAAATTTGTAATATTGCGCCGCCCACATCTGATGCTGTCCAACATCCGAAGTAACAAAAGCATCGCCACCAGTCACTTTGTGTAGTGCCTCTATAACTTGTTGCGGTTTGACAACGCCAGGCTTAGTTTTGTAGCGCAGACAATTTTTATTCTGCCACTTAGTAATTTGCTCCCACCAGGCATCCATATCTTTAGTACTAGGCATGTTGCCGGCAATCCCCTCATTCAAGGATTTAAGCACCTGCGTCACCTCACCGACGATAGGCACATCTACTTTTACTCGCTTGGAAATGGAGGACGGATCTACGTCCACATGCACAATCTGCCGTGCCACTTGAGAAAAATGCGCGGGATCGCCAATGACACGATCATCAAAACGCGCGCCCACCGCCACCAGCACATCACAATGCTGCATGGCCATATTGGTTTCATAAGTGCCGTGCATGCCCGGCATACCCAAAAATTGTTTATCCGTAGCGGGATAGGCACCCAACCCCATTAGCGTGTTGGTAACCGGACACTTAAGTTTTTTTACAAACCGCGTAAACTCGGTAGCAGCATTGCCCAAAATCACACCACCACCGGAATACACCATTAATCGCTTGGCGCCTTTGATTAATTTGATTGCCCGCGACACCTGCCCACGATGTCCGGCAGACGATGGGTTGTATGACCGTATTTTGAGCGCCCCTTTGGGATATGAATAAGTTGTTTTTTGGGCTGTCAAATCTTTGGGAATATCCACTAATACCGGTCCCGGTCGCCCCGTAGAGGCGATATGAAAAGCCTTGCGAATCGTTGGTGCTATATCTTCTACACGTTTTACCAATACATTGTACTTGGTACAAGAACGGGTAATGCCTACGGCATCTGCTTCTTGAAACGCATCTAGCCCAATGGCGTGGGAGGGAACTTGTCCGGAAATAATAACCATTGGAATGGAGTCCATATAAGCAGTGGCAATGCCGGTAACTGCGTTAGTCAGGCCCGGTCCGGAAGTTACTAAACAAACGCCAATTTTTCCGGAAGAACGAGCATAACCGTCAGCGGCGTGCGACGCTCCCTGCTCGTGCCGCGTGAGCACATGCTTGATTTTTTTCTGTTTAAATAACTCATCGTAAATAAACAGCACTGCGCCACCAGGATAGCCAAAGATATACTCTACCTTCTCTTCCTGCAGCGAGCGAATAATAATTTCTGCGCCAGTTGTTTCCATTATGTGAATATTGTATTGTATCGTTGTATTTACGAATTTGAGCACTCTCGCGCCCAATTACAAAAAAATGAGCGTAATATTTCGTTTCTGGCAGTGAAATTAACACAATTTGGCATGAAAAAAGGATTTTTTACATTTGCCTCATTGTTGCCTTGCGACTATCCGCAAAGCACAATTTTTAGTACGCTCAGCAATCTACAATATTAATCGGCACTTCCAATACATGCGTAGCCAAACCGCCACGCGCTGTTTCTTTGTATTTATCTTTCATATCCCGACCGGTCTCGCGCATAGTCTTAATAACCTTATCCAATGAAACAAAGTGCTCACCATCACCTGCCAATGCCAAACGAACGACATTAATCGCCTTATTAGCACCTACTGCATTGCGCTCAATGCAGGGGATTTGTACCAAACCGCCAATAGGATCGCAAGTGAGTCCGAGATTGTGCTCCATGGCGATTTCAGCGGCATTTTCTACCTGCATCGGCGTACCTCCGCTAACTTCGGCCAAGCCTGCAGCTGCCATAGCACAGGCCGATCCGACTTCACCCTGACAGCCAACTTCGGCACCACTGATAGAAGCATTTTCCTTGCACAAAGAGCCTACCGCAGCGGCAGCCAGCAAAAAACGTACCACACCGTCATCAGTCGGTGAATCGGTGTGGCGAGTGTAATAATGCAACACTGCTGGAATAATACCGGCAGCACCGTTGGTAGGCGCAGTTACCACCCGCCCGCCGGCGGCATTTTCTTCGTTAACCGCAATAGCGTACAAATTCACCCAATCAATAACTTTAAGCGGGCTATCATCTTTGCTATCACACAATCGCTGATGCAATCCTGCCGCTCGCCGTTTGACTTCCAACCCACCCGGCAACACACCTTCTTCTCGACAGCCTCGCTCCACACAAGCTTGCATAACCTCCCAAATTTCCAGTAATCGGCTACGTACTGTGGATTCGGGAAGCTGTTGTTTTTCATTTTCCATCACCACATCGCTGATAGAAATATTATTTTTTTGGCAAATAGCCAGCAATTCTGTTCCACTAGAAAACGGATAAGGAACAGCAGTCGCCGCCACCGCAATCACTGGATTATCGTTAGCCGCCGCATTTTCATCAATAACGAAGCCGCCACCAATAGAATAATATGAAGAAGCTCGCAATTCGTTACCAGTGGCATCATAAGCCCGAAAAATCATGCCATTGGGGTGGTGTGGTAATGATTTACGCTTGTGCATAAGCAAGTCTTCCCGCTCATAATATGGCACTTCATGACGCCCTAACAGCCGCAACCGCTGACCTTCACGAATGGCGACCAAACGGGCGGGAATGGTTTCTACCTCTATGCCCGCTGGTGTATCACCTTCCAACCCTAGCAAAACCGCTTTAGTAGAGCCGTGACTGCGTCCGGTTACGCCCAGTGATCCGTACATTTCTGCCCGCACTCGTGCCGTTTGCGATAGCAACCCATCATCTGCCAGAGATTGAGAAAATCGCCGCCCAGCAACCATCGGACCGACTGTATGCGAACTGGACGGCCCAATACCAATTTTAAATAATTCAAAAACGCTAACTGTCATAACAGTTAGTGTAACAAATTATTTTTATAAGCAATATTTCTAACCCTTGCTAATCCTTGTATTTTGATTAAAAAAAAGAAGGCGCATAAGCGCCCTCTTTTAGGGGAGGTAAAAGAAGATTAGAAGTCGTGACGCAAACCAATGTTGACATAGTCATCAGCATCAGCATCTGTGTCTAAATCTTGGCTAGCATACTCAATCCAAACTCTGGACTTGGAGCCCAAATTGTATTGAACACCAACTGTTCCATAGTGATCTTTAGCACCATCTGCACCTTCAGCATTTTCCAATGAATCGTACACCGCATAGAGATTGACTTTGTCAACCGCTACACCAGCAGCAATGGAAAACAACTGGGGGTCACTAGCAGCCTGAACAACTTCTGTTTCTACGCCATCTGTGGTTGACTTATATTCATATGTAACGTCGCTATAGTTGGTTTCACCATACCAGCTGGTAACGTACCAATTATCTTGCTCATAAGCAAGGCGGAGCGCCCAACTATCAACATCATTATTCAGGCCTCTCTCAACCTGCGCACTATGAGTAGTGTCATCATCTGCTTCTGCTATAGCAGCAACCTGATCTATAAGCGCCCGAATCGGCGAGTTGTCATTATCGGGATCACTTAATAATACGTTAGTGTAATCCGCACGAGTGTTGTAAGTACCAGCAACAGTAAAGCCTGAAATACTGTAGCTACCGGCTAATGCCCAGTAATCTACTGCATTTTCACCGTTTGCAACGGTGTTCTCATCGGCGTCGTATCGATCGTCGTTTACCATGCTAGCAATCACAGCACCTTGAAAACCATTTAAGTTAGGGGTTGTATATTGTACGGAACGGCTAATACGACCGGGGAAAACATGTGAACCAACGAGGAGGCTAGCACTTTGTTTATTAGCAACGTCAGTGCTGCCATAAACCATGTTGTATGGAGCTGCCCAAAAGCTACCGGCGCGTACTTCACCAAAATTACCGCGTAATCCGACATGCAATTGACGAGTTTCAAGGCTGCCACCATTTTCGGCATCCATACCTGCTTCATAAGCATAAAAACCGACTAAACCATTGCCTAAATCATTAGAACCGCGTACACCAAAACGGCTACCCGAATTCTGAATCTCTGCACTATGCTTACTCGCTGCACTCTCGCCATCCTTTTCACCGGAATTCCAGCGCACTCGTAGTGAAGCCCAAAAACCTTCAGATGCTGATGTGTATTGCATACCGGAAGTGTCTTGAGCCGCAAACGCATTTGGGGCGACCATGGCACTGGCGATAGCAAGAGCAATTGCTTTCTTTTTCATGTCTAATTTCTCCTTGAAATAAATAAAATAATAAAACGCAGTTGCCCGCGGTTCATCCACAATGTGAATCATAACCTACTCAACACGAAAAAGTGAAATTAAAAACAACATAACGGCTTTTACTGTTGTTTTTTGTTCACCTGCCCCGTTTTATAGTTGTTTTTATTGACCAAAGAAAAGCCTCAATCCCCACACACCGACGACATCGCACCCAACTGCTGCCGCAAAGATACTGCCGCCGAAACAAATCGCGCTATATTTTCAGCACTAGTCGCGGCACCTAACGACACCCGTACTGCAGTACGAGCAGTATCTAACGGTGTCCCCATCGCCAGCAACACATGACTGGGCTCTTCTTTCATACTAGAGCAAGCAGCGCCACTAGCGACAGCAAAACCGGATTGATCTAGCATCACCACCATACTTTCGCCTTCTATACTGGGAAAACCAAACAATGACGTATTGGATAGCCGCTCGGCCTCTCCGCCAAATATCAACGCCCCTTCCTGCCGCAAAACAGCTTCCATCTCATCACGCAAAGTGCCAAGTCGCTCTGCTTCTGTTTTTTGCTGTGCCACTGCCAGCTCGCATGCCGCACCCATGCCTACGATGCCCGCCACATTTTCAGTAGAAGAACGCCGCCCAGCAACCATCGGACCGACTGTATGCGAACTGGACGGCCCAATACCAATTTTAAATCCTTGCTAATCCTTGTATTTTGATTAAAAAAAAGAAGGCGCATAAGCGCCCTCTTTTAGGGGAGGTAAAAGAAGATTAGAAGTCGTGACGCAAACCAATGTTGACATAGTCATCAGTATACATCTCTGTGCCTGCCTTTTGGCCAACATACTCAGCCCAAATTCTGGACTTGGAGGTAAAATTGTATTGAACACCAACTGTTCCAAAGTTATCTTTAGCACTATATGCACCTTGAGCGTTGTCTACTGAATCGTACACCACATAGAAATCGACGTTGTCAACCGCTATACCAGCAGCAAAGGAAAACAATTTGGGGTCACTAGGAATATTAACAACTCTTGTAGTTACGCCGTCTTTGGTTGAATCAAATATATATGAAACGCCGCTATAGTCGATTTCACCATACCAGCTGGTAACGTACCAATTATCTTGCTCATAAGCAAGGCGAATCGCCCAACTATCAACATCATTATACCGGCACTCCACACACCAAAAGCTATCATTCTCAACCCCTTCCCCTTCTGGATGAGCACCGCCAGCATGTCTTACAAACTCATCAAGCGGCTCGTCTTCGTGCATTAATGTGTCACCGTAATCCGCACGAGTGTTGTAAGTACCAGCAACAGTAAAGCCTGAAATACTGTAGCTACCGGCTAATGCCCAGTAATCTATTGTATTTTTAGCGTTTGTTCTGGTGCTTACGCCGGGTGGCCCGTCGTTTATCATGCTAGCAACCACAGCACCTTGAAAACCATTTAAGTCAGGGGTTGTATATTGTACGGAACGGCTAATAATACCGGGTAAAAGATTTGGAAAACCACCTACAGGTGCAAAAACAATCGCACCACTTTGTCTATTAGCAACGTCAGTGCTGCCATAAACCATGTTGAATGGAGCTGTCCAAAAGCTACCGGCGCGTACTTCACCAAAAGCACCGCGTAACCCGACATGCAATTGACGAGTTTCAAGCTCGAGACCAGTTCTGGCAAACATACCTACTTCATAAGCATAAAAGCCGACTAAACCATTGCCTAAATCATTAGAACCGCGTGCACCAAAACGGCTACTAGAACCGTATATACGATAAGGGCCATGCGAACTCTTAATCTCTATATCACTGTCACTTCTTTCGCCGGAATTGAAGTGCACTCGTAGTGAAGCCCAAAAACCTTCAGACGCTGATGTGTATTGCATACCGGAAGTGTCTTGAGC